>NZ_JAPZSR010000373.1:0-18164 GCF_027531875.1 Microcystis sp. LE19-84.1B
AAAACCGAGAATCCTGTTTATCACCTGTTCCGATTCCCGTATCGATCCTAACCTAATTACCCAAGCGGAGGTGGGGGAATTATTCGTAATTCGTAATGCGGGAAATATAATTCCTCCCTACGGAGCAACCAATGGTGGTGAAGGTGCATCTATAGAATATGCTATCAACGCTCTCGGCATCGAGCAAGTGATTATCTGCGGTCACTCCCATTGTGGAGCGATGAAAGGTTTGTTAAAATTGCAGAGTCTGGCCGATGAAATGCCTTTAGTTTACAATTGGTTAAAACAAGCAGAAGCTACTCGACGTTTAGTTAAGGATAATTACAAGGAACTAGAAGGAGAAGAACTGATCGAGGTGACAGTAGCAGAAAATGTTCTCAATCAGTTAAGTAATTTGCAAAGCTATCCAATTATTCGTTCCCGATTACATCAGGGTAAATTATCTCTACACGGTTGGATTTTTCGGATTGAAACCGGCGAAATTTTAGCCTACGATCCTATCCTACACGATTTTGTCGCTCCCCATAGTAAAATTACCCATCCCCAAGCAGAAGACAATTTACCCCCTAGTCGTCACCTTCCCAATAGTCATCCCTTCAAGATTTCTGAGGATTATATCAGGACTCATGCGGACTTAAAACAAGCGAATCCTGCGGTTAATACTGTGGCCAAAAAGAATGGCTCCTCCACCCAAAAACCGGGCTATACTTATTTAGAACCCTCCCAAGCCGATCGCATTTATCGCGGTTCGAGAAGTTAATTAGGGATTAGAGAAATTCTCTAGAGATGTACTTATTACCGTCTCTAGAGTGGCAGTTAATGGCAAGAGCCTTCGCAGGTAATCCGGGACAATCAGCCTGACATCTGGTGACAGCATCGGCAAGTCAGCAACGCTTACTGTTAGGAAAGCTAATAGCTATTGCTTTTTACTCAAAAAATATGGTATGATAGAAAATTGTCAGTTTTACGGAAGCCGATGAAAACGGAAGAGATTATCAAATCAATCGAAGCCGAGTATCTCAAGAGCGATCTGCCCATTATCCATGTCGGTGACACGATCCGGGTAGGGGTGCGAATCGTCGAAGGAGATAAAGAGCGGATTCAGCCCTACGAGGGTATTGTCATCGCCAAACGCCATGGCGGTATCAACGAAACGATTACAGTACGCAAAGTCTTCCAGGGTGTGGGAGTAGAAAGAGTCTTCCTGCTCCACTCGCCGCGGGTTGCCAGTATCAAGATCATCCGTCGTGGTAAAGTACGTCGGGCGAAACTATACTATCTGCGCGATCGGGTTGGCAAAGCCACCAGGGTACAAGAACGTTTTGATCGCCCTCTCTAAAAAATTTCCGGCGACAGCCTAACCAAGAAAGTTGCACAATCGCCAACAACTACGCTATAATGAATGAAGGCCTTAAAAAAGCCAAACAGTTTAGCGAATGGGCGCTCTTAGTTCAGTTGGTAGAACGCAGGTCTCCAAAACCTGATGTCGGGGGTTCAAGTCCTCCAGGGCGCGTTTGGTAATCACCAAGCCGATAACTGCAAAGGACATAATCTAAATGTCTGGGGGTTAGTGTGGGTTGTCCGGTGAAAATGATAAGTTAAGGATAGCTTGAGTATCATTTTAAGGAGTAGCGATCGTGGCCAAAAAAGAAACCCTAGAAAAAGACACGAGCGACAAGAAAGAGGGAAGCTCCTTTCAGGTCAAGGAATTCGTCAATGAAACCAAAGAAGAACTCGCCAAAGTCGTCTGGCCTTCCCGTCAGCAACTTTTGAGCGAATCGGCGGCCGTGATGTTAATGGTGACTTTGGTAGCCACTCTCATCTATCTGATTGATAAATTCTTTGCCTGGGGTGCGGGGAAGGTGTTCCCATGAATCTAGAAGAAGAGCAGTTTCCCGAAGAAGTCAATCTCAGCGGCCTACCGAAAAAACCCCGTTGGTATGCCGTGCAGGTGGCTTCCGGTTGTGAGAAACGGGTCAAAGCCAATTTGGAACAGCGCATCCACACCCTCGATGTGGCCGATCGCATTCTACAAGTCCAGATTCCCCAAGCGGCCACCGTCAAAGTCCGCAAGGATGGTTCACGGCAACACGGTGAGGAAAAAGTCTTCCCCGGTTATGTCCTGATCAGAATGATCATGGATGATGACGCTTGGCAGGTGGTCAAAAACACCCCCCACGTGATCAACTTTGTTGGGGCCGAACAAAAGCGCCACTACGGACGCGGCCGCGGTCACGTCACCCCGCTACCCTTGAGTATGTCAGAAGTCGATCGCATATTCAAACAAGCTGAGATTCAAGAACCTGTCGTCAAAATCAATATGGAAGTTGGCGATCAAATCTTGGTTCTATCCGGTCCATTTAAGGACTTTGAAGGGGAAGTGATCGAAGTTAGTCCCGAGCGCGGCAAACTCAAGGCCCTGCTCTCCATTTTTGGTCGGGATACCCCGGTCGAATTGGAATTTAATCAAGTCGAAAAACAAAACTAAATCATGGCTAAAAAAGTCGTCGCAATTATTAAACTAGCTTTACCTGCCGGTAAGGCTAACCCTGCTCCTCCAGTCGGTCCTGCTTTAGGTCAACACGGGGTGAATATTATGGCGTTTTGTAAAGATTACAACGCTAAAACCGCCGATCAGGCCGGCATGATCATCCCTGTGGAAATCTCCGTTTTTGAGGATCGGAGTTTTACCTTTGTCCTCAAAACTCCCCCCGCTTCCGTTCTCATCCGCAAGGCGGCCGGTGTGGAAAGAGGTTCCAACGAACCCAACAAGAAATTTGTCGCCACCATTACCCGCGACCAATTACGGGAAATCGCCCAGACTAAACTGCCCGATCTTAACGCTAACGACATCGAAGCGGCCATGAATATTGTGGCGGGAACGGCCAAAAATATGGGTGTCAAGATCTCAGACTAAATCTTATTACGGGGAGAAGTTAAGCTTCGTTATTACCCAAGGAGCAACAAATCAGATGGTAAAAAAAGTTTCACGACGTTTGCGAGATGCCCAGGCTAAGGTAGAAAATAAAGCCTACGAGCCATTAGAAGCACTGACATTATTAAAGGAATTAGCGACGGCGAAATTCGACGAAACCGCCGAAGCTCATATTCGTTTAGGTATCGATCCTAAATATACCGACCAACAACTGCGGACAACGGTAAGTTTACCCAAAGGAACCGGACGCACGGTGCGAGTAGCGGTGATTACTCGCGGGGAAAAGGTACAGGAAGCGAACAACGCCGGGGCCGATATCGTTGGTTCAGAAGAATTAATCGAAGAAATCGCCAAGGGGATGATGGATTTCGAGGTGTTAATCGCCACCCCCGATATGATGCCGAAAGTGGCGAAATTAGGTCGTCAACTCGGTCCACGGGGTTTAATGCCTTCACCGAAAGGGGGAACCGTAACCACGGATTTAACGGGAGCAATCTCTGAGTTTAAAGCGGGTAAATTGGAATTCCGGGCCGATCGCACCGGGATCGTTCACGTTCAATTTGGCAAAGCTTCTTTTAGCGCCGAGGATCTGTTAATCAATTTGAAAGCTTTGCAGGAAACGGTGGACAGAAACCGTCCTTCTGGAGCCAAAGGTCGTTACTGGCGTACAGTTTACGTTTCTTCCTCCATGGGTCCATCGATTCAAGTGGACATTAGCACCCTGCGGGATCTGAAATTAGCAGAAGGTTAATGACAGTTATTTTTCTTTGAAAAAGCCTCCAAGGGATTGGGGGCGTTTTTTTGGGATTTTATCGAAAATTTGGGTCTAAAACCCCGTCCTTTAGCGTAGCGAAGGACGGCTTGACATTGTTGCTCACATAGCTTACCATAGTAAATGTAGTTTGGTAAGCAAAATGCTAAAAGCGTTCAAGTACAGAATCTATCCGACCAGTGAGCAATCCGTTTTGCTTGCCAAGTCGTTTGGCTGTGCTAGATGGTTTTACAATTACGCTCTCAACTTAACATCCGAAACTTACAAGCAAACTGGAAAAGGATTAAGCAGAAACGAAATAATTAAGCTGCTGCCTTCCTTAAAAAAAGAGTATGAGTGGTTAAGCGAAGTACCATCGCAGGTATTACAGCAAGCCGCTTTAAATCTTTCTAGTGCTTTCCTTAACTTTTTTGAAGGTAGAGCTAAATATCCTAACTTCAAGAAAAAGCAAAATAAACAGTCGATTAGATTTCCTCAGCACTGTAAGTTAAAAGATGATGTTCTGGTATTGCCTAAAATTGGTGAAGTTCATTGCCAAGTCTCACGGCAACCAGAGGGAACCTTAAAGTCTGTTACGGTTTCAGTTAATCCATCGGGAGAATATTTCGCATCTTGTCTTTATGATGATGGTCAGGATTTACCCCAAAAATCATCAGAAGGAAAAGCTGTTGGGATAGACGTTGGACTAACCCATTTTGCTATTACATCAGATGGGACTAAACACGGGAATCCTAAATACTATCGTAAGTACGAACAAAGATTAGCGAGGAGACAAAAGAAACTAAGCCGCAAACAAAAAGGCTCTAACAACCGAAATAAAGCTAGAATTAAAGTTGCTAAAGTTCACTATAAAATTGTTCGTTGTCGTGAAGATTTTCTACATAAGCTAAGTCGTAAATTAGTTGACGAAAACCAAGTCATAGTGGTAGAAAATCTGGCAGTTAGAAACATGGTCAAAAACCCAAAACTAGCAAAGTCAATCAGTGATGCTGGTTGGGGGCAATTCTGCACTATGTTGAAGTACAAGGCTGAATGGGATGGAAAAACCTACATCGAAGTAGATAGATTCTTTCCTAGTTCCAAGACCTGTAGTAACTGCTTAAACCGTGTTGATAGTTTGAGCTTAGATATTCGTAGCTGGCAATGCCCTAAATGTGGAGAAAACCACGATAGGGACATCAACGCCGCTAAGAATATTCGAGATGAAGGTTTACGAATATTGGCGGTAGGGCATACCGCTACTGCTTCAGGAGGGAGAGTAAGACCGAGTAAAAGCACTGCTTTTGCAAGGCATCTCCCCGTGAATGAAGAATCCCCACGCCTTTAGGCAACGGGAGTGTCAACTATTCTAAGATCATTGATTTTCATTTTTGGGTTCTTCTATAATCAATACAGCCTGATATTGTCCTTCTTTTAAATTTGAAGGAACTTGTACGGTTAATTGACCCTCATTGTTAACGAATGCTGCAACTTCAATGGTTTTCATGTTAACATATCTCTCTTCATTTTCTGCTATAATCTTAATGGTAGAAGTATCCTTATCTGCTAAAGACTGAGCATACTTTCCTCTCACTGCACTTTTTAAATGAGATTCCGTTAAAACCTCAGAATAATCATCTAACATTTCGTCATCTTTGAGGGGATTATTGATTACTTTGTTCGTAGATTTTTCTTTCATGTTTAGTTACTCTCCTAGCACTAATGATTCTGATGTTTCCTTGTCTTTCAGTATGAACAACTAAAAGCAAGCGGTTTTGACTAGAATAACCAATTGTCAAAAAACGATCTTCTAAGATTGAATGAGTGGGATCATCTAAAGTCAAAGAATAGGTATCTTCAAAGACAGTTTTAGCCTCATTAAAAGAAATATCATGTTTTCTCAGATTTGTCTTAGCTTTGTCTTCATCCCATTCAAAATTAGTCGTCATTATCTTAATTATAGACAATAAATAAAATAAGGTGGTAAAAAAATCCCCCACCTTACTATGGTAAACCTTATCCTTTCGGGATCGCTCTATGATTAGCAACAGGATTAGAACAAAAGAAACAAAAACAAGAACCTTAAGTAGGTAGGCGTTAAAAATTATCAGACATCCCCCTTATCAAGGGTAAGGTTGATTCATGAATCAACCCTACCTTATCAAGGGGGGTAGGGGGGATCGAACCTAAAATCCATTTTTAATTTAATTATAACCAGCTACTTATGCTTGATTCAGATTGGGAAACCACAAAAGCAGCAAGAACAACCACAGACGACCAAAACAAGAACGAACTGAACAATTAATGAGTGCTTATTTCCCTCATCTTTCTGGTGCAATTGATTGGGACTGCTGGGCCGATCGCACCGGGATCGTTCACGTTCAATTTGCTAAAACTTCCAAAGGCATCCAAGGGATTGGGGGTGTTTTTTTTGGCTTGATCGCCCGATTGATATAAAATCAAAGGGCTACACTCAAGATTAATCGCTTGAATTATTCTCTTGTATCTGTTCTTAAAGCCAGCGTGTGGATTGTAGATTCCCCTAATACCCGTATTTTAGCCCCTAGTGCGATCGCACTAGGTAACTTTGATGGTTTGCACCTAGGTCATCAAACCGTCCTACAGCCAATTTTTCAGGATGAACCCGCTTATCCCACCGTTGTTAGTTTTACTCCCCACCCGCGGGAATTTTTTACGGGGGAAAAATGGCAGTTATTAACTCCTCTAGGGGAAAAGGTGGAGGTTTTAGAGAATTTAGGCGTTAAACAATTAGTTTTACTGCCTTTTTCTGCTCAATTAGCTTCCCTGACACCCTTGGCTTTTATCGAACAGATTTTAGTAGCAAAATTACAGGCTAAATCGATCAGTGTTGGTCAAGATTTCCGCTTCGGTTATCGTCGTCAAGGTACAGCCGAAGATTTATTACAGATCGCCTCTCAATTTAACATTAAAGTCGAGATTGTTGCTTTAAAAAACTGTGGGACGGGTCGAATTAGTAGTTCCCTAATTCGTCAAGCTTTGGCAGCAGGAAACGTTGAGCAAGCCGGACAAATGTTAGGTCGTCCCTACAGTTTAACCGGTCGCGTGGTCATCGGGCAACAACTGGGCAGACAATTAGGTTTTCATACCGCTAATCTACAGGTTCCCCCCGATAAATTATTGCCGCGATTGGGGGTTTATTGCGGTTGGGTGCATCTCGATGCTTCTCGCTTACCGGCAGTTATGAACATCGGTTATCGTCCCACGATCGAGGGAAAAACTATCAGTGTGGAAATCCATTTATTGGATTGGTCGGGAAATGTATATGATCGCATTTTAACGATGGATTTAGTGCAATTCCTGCGACCAGAACAGAAATTTAATTCTCTCGATCGATTAAAAAATCAGATCGAGATAGACTGTGATCGCTCTCGGTTAATTCTAACTTCTGTCACCGACAACTCCTAATATTTTTGGTATTCTCTTTCCACTTTACCCACCGCTTTCAATAAAGGAGAATCAAGGGAATCGATCCAATCAGCTACTTCTCGCGCTAATCCTAGGGTAACAATGCCTTGAGACGGTGGTAATTGACCAGCTAAAGCCTGACTTTTGATGGTTTTCAGGACAGAAATTAAACCCTCAATCCGAGTCGATCTTTCTGTTTTACGCATCTGTTCGGCCACGGTAATAGCTTGGTCAATTGATTGAATTAATTCCCTCATGTTCGTTTCCATAATATTCTAGCGACAGGAAAGAGATGTAACCGTTATTGCTCGCCCCTCTCCCCATTGTATATTGGCATCTCGCGAGTCTTTAATAAAAGTTTGCTGACCACCACCGGGATAACAATCAGCCGGATTCTGGGGGGCGACAATTCCTTGATAAACCGTTGTTCCCGCAGGTAAAGTCACCGATATTACTTTGGTCGCTTGATTGGGAGGAATCCACTTTTGATCGAGGGCTAAATTTCTGATCACCTCCACATTGGTGGTATATTGATCCGTGGTCAGAAAACGACCTTTTTTGTAATTTTCGTCACTATAATAACGGAAAAAAGTCTGGGGTTTTTCTAGGGTAACTGCCTGACATTCACTATTGCGAAAAGTGATGGCAATATCTGGAGGGAGGGGACAGGAAGGGGCCTGATCTTGAGCCAATACTTTCTGAGAATTGAAAGTAAAATTTTTGGGTAAACTATTGGTTAATGTACTGGCCGCAATTCCTAAAACAAGACTAAAAACGAGCGAACGGGCTTTCATCTTCATCGATTAAGAGAAATTCTCCTCGATTTTATCAGACTGAACCGACTGAAAATCTTGATTTCGCCCACTGGCAACAATTCTTAACTAATTTTCTCCCTGTTCGCCACCCTAACCCTGATTAGCTCCCTAGGAGAAAATTTCCCGCCATTGTCTGTCAACTTTCCTCCCTAGTGTGGGCAAATTAGGAAAAGAATCGTTAAGATAAAAAAACTTAACATTAATCTTCTTGACAAAATACCCCATTTGTGCTATGAGAGACTCTATTGATATTTTGATGGAAAATTTGAGCCAGAGCATCGTCGGCCAAACCGAATCGATTCGCATTGTGCTGGTGGCTTTACTCAGTGGTGGCCACGCTCTCCTGGAAGATGTACCCGGAGTCGGCAAAACTCTCTTAGCTAAATCCTTAGCGCGTTCAATTAACGGTCGTTTCCAACGGGTACAATGCACCCCCGACCTCCTTCCTAGTGATATTACGGGAACGACGATTTGGAACCCCAACAGTCGCGAATTTGAATTTATCCCCGGCCCCGCTTTTGCTAACGTCCTCTTGGCCGATGAAATCAACCGGGCCACCCCGCGCACTCAATCGGCACTTCTAGAAGTCATGGAAGAAAAACAAGTTACCATCGACGGAGAAGCGCGGCCGGTCCCCCAACCCTTCTTTGTGATCGCCACCCAAAATCCGATCGAATATCAAGGCACTTTTCCGCTTCCAGAAGCGCAAATGGACCGTTTTGCCGTTTGCCTGAGTTTGGGTTATCCCAGCGCCACAGAAGAATTAGAAATGTTACAAAGACAGCATTCTCAAGAGACGGTTAAATCCCTAGAAGCTTGTATTTCCCTAGAACAGGTGGGAGAATTGCAAAGATTAGTCAGTCTAGTCCGGGTAGCTCCTGCTTTACAGCAATATATCGTCGATTTAGTCCGCGCTACCCGTGATCACGAAGATATTAGTTTAGGAGTCAGTCCCCGGGGTTGTGTGGTTTTGCAAAAAGCAGTTCAAGCTTACGCTTTCCTCGAAGGTCGCGATTATGCTATCCCCGATGATGTTAAGTTAATTACTCCCTACGTCTTCTGCCATCGTCTGATTCCTAGTCACGGTCATCAAGCTAAAGCTATCGTGGAAAGACTTCTACAATCGGTGGCGATCGAGGATCGCATCTGTGCTTAAGTAGGGAGGCACAATTATTTGTAGGATGGGTTAGCGGTAGCGTAACCCATGCGGGCGTTGGGTTTCATGCTTCAACCCAACCTACGTTCATCTTATATTTAATTCCACCCACCTACTTAAATTTCAGTTATCGATGAACGGTAAGTTACAGGGTATTCCTAAATTCGGCCAAATTGGTAGAGCCGATCTATTAATTGCTAGTATTGCCTTAGCTCACTAAAGGCTGGAGTAAAAATATTTTGAACGTGCTTCTGTTTTTACTTTTTTTGACCATCTTTCCATGCCAGAACAGTAATCAAAACGGAGGAAGCAGGAAGCCCTCGCTTTTAGGGATGGGTATGTCACAAAGCTTCCCCTAAAAAATTCAACAAACGGTGAGTTTTCCCAGCGTCCCCCCTATTCTGAAAAAACTCACCAGAAGCCTTTATCTCGCCCCTCACACCTTATCGAATCGGTCTCCTATCCGAACTGTCCGGTATCGACCCATTCATTCTTGATTAGCGACCACCAATCAGTTGCCAGACCATCGAGGACGTATTTGTAGGGCAGCCAGCCGTAGCCAGCGCTTCCCCAGGCATTCCCCCAGGAGTTGCGAATCAGCAAGGCACCAGTGGTTTCAATGCCACCCGCATTGGTGTTCTTGATCTTGAGGTTGTCGTCGTAACCAACTGCGTCAATGGCGTGACCGCCGAGAACTCTCTCGCCCCGAGTCGGGTAAGGAATCTTGCCGGTCGTGTTGCCCTGACTGATAGAACTGTAAACAGTAAAGCCAAACATCGAGGGCAGACCTTTCGACAAGTCGGTTTTAATCCGAGCTAACAGTGCGTCCCTTGCCGTCCCGGGCGGATCGAGGCGGTAGTAGGAAATCGCCTGATAGCTTTGGGCAAAAGCGTAGCAGAATGCCGACGGCTCTTTGTCAAAATCAGCGATATTGTAGGGATAGTATTCTTCTGGTGGTACGCCAAACAAGGTGAGGGCGTACATTGTTGAGCGCAAGAAGGCTCCCGTATCCCCCGTCCAGTGCAACAAGTTGCGCGTCACTTTGTAGAGAAAGAGTCTGGAAGCATCGAGGTGTTTGCCAAAAGCTCGCCGCTCAAAATACTCCACCAGTCCGACACCGGCGTGGGCGGTACAAGAACCGATAGTTTGTTGATCCTCCATGGGGGAACACCACGGCCTCAAGTCCACGCTGGCTGGCAGCGCTGCTGGGGCAGATGTCGTTGCTCCCACTTTGGCCAGCATTTGCTTGACAGATGGCTGTCCCAAAGCTTGCAGTTTGGACGGTACGCGTTCAGATTGAAAAGTGACATCACGAATATCGGGATAGTCAGGCAACCATCCCATTGCGGGAATTACAAATGTTTCACTCATTTTTCCTTTCCTCCTAAGTCGTTGCTCACTAGCCCTTGGCTATCTGAGAAGCCTTTACTCTCGGACTTGGAGCCTGACAGTAAATCGTTCGACAATTGACGGTTCTCCTTGCCACTCCCGCCAAAGCTTAAGCCTTAGTTGGTCTATCCCAGCCCGTTGCACTTTAAAGGTCAGGATTCTCTGACCGCCCCCGCCGACTCTCGACTCCCCAGCAGGTACATACTCAGAGGCCTGCAGCTTCACTAAATCGCTCCCGACACCATCGACCGCCCACTGAAAGCCAGTGGTAGGATTCTCGTCGAGGGACACTAGCAGCAGGTCGTTGACCTGTATGGTGATGGATTTGCCGTTGTCAGCGCGAGTAAGGGTTAGCATTGTATCTTGACCGTTCCCTCCTTTCGGGTTCCACTCTGTCGCCCCACAGCCCTGGGAAAAGACCGGGGAAAGCACGAGGATTAGAGTTATGACAATCGCAACGGCCCACTTAAGAGAACGATCCATTATTTTCCTCCCTCGTCTCTATAACGGCCACAGGGATTTACTCTCGTTATTGCAGTTGGGAAATCGCGCCAAGCGCAGAACAAACTGGGAAACGATCTAATTTAATTATCTCTTGCTTTGGCCACCGAGAGATGGTAGGATGGAAAATTTGTGATTTTTCTTAATAATCCCCCTCGCCTACGCCTACACGAGCTTCAAATACCCTTCAGAGCAGTCCTATCCGTAATTTGAAATAACTCCTCAATGCTCCCCCATTTCGCCCCCCTAGAGGAGAGAATTGCCGCGCTCAAAACCTCTAGCCGGGGAATAACAACGACTAGCAATTAAACCCAAAACTAACCACCAGAGGGTACTAACTTGGGGACGATACCAAACTGTATCAAAGAAACCGTGGGCGAGAATTCCAGCCATAGCGGCAATTGCCCCGATTAACCAAAAGCCTTGACTATCCATTTTATTGCGTAAAAGTTTAATTTGATGGATGCCTTGGCCGATAGTTGTAACTAATAACCAGAGGAAACAGGTAAAACCAATGATTCCCGTTTCTACCATGATTTCTAATACCACAGAATAGGCACTTAAAGCCGTGTATTTTGGCTTCATGAATAGGGGGTAAATTTTCTTAAAAGCATCATTACCCGGTCCGATGCCCAAAAGCGGATAAGTTTGAATCATGCGGATAACTGCATCCCAAACATTAATCCGAAAGTTATTACTACTATCTCCTCGGCCCGCGAAAATACTCATCACCCGAATTCGCAGCGGCTCCACCAATAAAATCGCCCCTAAAACCACCACGGCTAAACCCCCTAAAACTAAGGGTAAAAGCCAGGTTTGCCAAAATAACGGTAGATAATTTTTGAACCAATAAAATAATAGCAATAAGAAGACAATTCCTAAGACCATCAAACCAATCCAACCGCCACGACTCTCGGTAAAAAATAAACAAGCGGCATTGGCTAAAGTTAATAAAGCCGCTAAAATTTTCGGTAGCCATCCCTGCCACACAAATAATGCCGCACCGCTAAAAGCAATACCAGGGAATAAATAACTAGCTAATAAATTAGGATTACCGAGATAACTATAAACCCTAGTATCCCCCGCTAATTCTGAAGTGGGATCGTTCCAAGTTGCTAACTGTTCCGCGCCAAAAATTTGCTGACGAATGCCGTAAACGCTCACTGCTAAAGCGGTTAAAACTAAAGTAGTCAGAATCCAATTTGTTAGGCGTGGCGATCGCATAATTCGGGCAGTAAAAGCAAAAAAGATCAGATTGAGAGTTAATTTAATTAATCCTTCCAAAGCTGCGGTTTTAACGGGAGAAAAAGCCGTAGAAACCGTGGCAATTCCCCAGTATAAAAGCACTAAAATGTGAATCGGTGTCACCCCGATTTTGCCTTCATCCACAAGGGTTAACAGTAGCCAATAACCGGCTATTGCTAACAATAAAAAACCGATTTGACTGGTGGAGAAAAACGGCGCAGTGGCGATAAGAAGAGAGATTAACAGCGCACCCATCATTTCTGTCCACTCCACAAACCGGCTACCCTGTCGCCATTGACTAAAAAGGCCGACGAAACGATGCAGATAGCTATATTTTGACCAAGAAGCGGGGGAAAAGTTCAGTAGGGTGATTTGTTTCCAAAAAGCATTCATAGGGTTTTTAGTTGCGGTTGTCACCGGCAAACTTTGATTAAGATACCGATTGTATCTTAATTGTTGACTCTTGGGAGCGAAAAGAGTTTCAGTCCGGTGTCTTAGGGCAGCTTCACACAGTCAAAACCTAATAGCATAACCAGTCTAAGCATGGGGTGAACGTAAAGCTTGACCTAAACGAGTTAAGCCTTGGGAACAGTCAAAACGATCGAGATGTACTTCAATAAATGATAGGCGATCGATGTTACCCTGGGCAATTGATAAAGCCTTTTCTAATTCCCCTTCTGTCCTGACTTGACAACTCCAACTTTCCCCGTTAAATACTGCTGGTAATTGATGATATTTCCACGGTTGTAGATCATTATAAATATTATCCTGAATTACCCGCTCGATCGTGTAACCATCGTTATTAATTAAAAAGATAATTGGATTGAGATGGTGACGGATAATTGTCGAAAGTTCTTGGGCGGTCATTTGAAAAGCACCATCACCCACAAAGACGATAGGACGAGTATTTGGTGCGGCAAAAGCTACTCCTAAACAGGCGGGAATTGAATAACCAATAGAGAGATAAAATGCTTGACCAATAAAGTCAGTTTGTTGGGGCATTAATAAATCAATTGTGGCAATAATTGCATCCCCTGTATCGGAAATAACAAAAGATTCTTGAGCAATAAAATGATTCATTCGCTCATAAAAACGAGCATTAGTTAATTTTTGCTCCGGCACGGCTATGAATTCTAAATTCTTCAATTCGGCCGCGGGTTTAATCTCTAGTGTAGCCGCTTCTTTGTGACTTAGCTTATCAATTAAACCATCGATAAAATCCCCTAGGAATACCGGTTGATAAAAGTGATGTTTAATTTTTACTTTCTCGGAATTGGCATTAATCAAATTAGTGGGATTTAAATTAGCCGTAAATCCCCCTAAATTCATATCGGACATGATCGCCCCTAAACAGAGGACACAATCGGCATTTTCCACCCGTTGACTAACGTATTCGCGACTTAATGCTCCCACATAAGTGCCGATAAATTGCGGCTGCATTTCCGAAATTGACGACTTACCTAAAATAGTGGTAGCTAAGGGATAACCCGTTACTTCTAAAAGTTTCAGCAACTTATCTTGGAGTTTAAACCGATGGAATTCTACCCCCGCTAAAATAATTGGTTTTTCCGCTTTTTCTAATAAAAAAACCGCTTCTTCAATGGCTTCTTCTAAAGCGGCGGTATCCGTAAGATTATCGGTTAAATAAATTGGATTTTCTGAGGGGATACAGGGACGATAGACCAGATCCCGGGGAATTTCGATATACACGGGACGTTTGTGATGCAAACAAGCTGCTAAAGTTTGATCGATTTGACTGGCAGCTTGGGCGGAATTAGTGAGAATAACCGAGGCAACCGTGGCTTTTTCCATGATCGAAAATTGCAGATTATAATCGCCCGTGGTGTGGTGTAATAATAAATTATCCCGGCGAATCGAGCGATCGGAAGCCCCACTAATTACCACCAGGGGAACTCTTTCAGCGTAAGCACCGACCACAGCATTAACGAGGCTAAATCCCCCGACTCCGTAGGTGACACAGACAGCACCCATACCTTTAACTCGCGCGTAGGCATCGGCGGCATAACCTGCGTTAAGCTCATTACAGGTGCAAACTAATTCGATCGGACTTTTCAGCAAAACATCCATCAAATCGAGGACATAATCCCCCGGCACCCCAAAAATATGATCAACCCCTAAATTATGGAGACGCTGGCATAAATATTCGCCGATCGTGATCATAGCAATTTTCTCCCCTGTGTTGGCACTTTCACGCCGATCATAGCGATTTTTTAAAAAATAGGCTAATGTCCAGTAATGAACTAGAAAGTAAAAATCAGCAGACTTTAATTAGGGTTTGCTGAATAAATCTAAAAACCTTGTTGGATAATATCTTTAGGCTTTTTTGAAATCAAAAAGTGCTAGTCCTTGGAGTGATCGGGGAGGAAATTTAGGCACTTTTTCCCGGAAAATTAGGTAAGTAGGGAGGCACAATTATTTGTAGGATGGGTTAGCGGTAGCGTAAACTATGCGGGCGTTGGGTTTCATGCTTCAACCCAACCTACGTTCATCTTATATTTAATTCCACCCACCCACTTAATTGACCCCCTGAAAATGGGTAAAACCCCACACCCCACACCCTGCCCCCACGAAAAACTTTTTCCGCAGACTCCAATTATATCTAGCGCTGGTGATCAATGCTATAGTATAAAATCTGGGGTTTTTCTCTTGGGTATAAAAAATATCTGCGGCACTTTTTCAGGTATAATTGTTACAGGAGATTTCCTAAAACTTTCAACTTAACTAAGGCTGAATATTAATGATTTTTACTGAATTAGTTTTGCAAAATTTCGGTCCCTACGCCGGTCGTCAAGTGATTAATTTACGTCCCGAAAAAGATAACAATCCCTGTCCGATTATCCTTTTGGGAGGCATGAATGGGGGCGGTAAAACTACTTTAATGGATGCGATTCGTTTGGCTTTGTACGGTGCGCGGGCGAAGTGTTCTACTCGCAATAATTTAAGTTATGCCGAGTTTCTTAGTCAAGCAGTTAATAATCAAGCTTCCCTCATCGATCAAGCTAGAATTGAACTGGCTTTTGAACATCTAGTTAATGAACAATGGCGACAATATCGTATCGTTAGATACTGGACAAAACAGCCTAAAGATGGTAAGGATACCCTCGGTATTTTAGATGAAGATTGGCCCGATCCTGCCTTAGCTAACACTTGGGATGAATATATTGAAACTTTATTACCTTTGGGTATTTCTAACCTCTTTTTATTTGATGGGGAACAGGTAAAAGAATTGGCAGAACAGGATGTACCTCCTGACAGCGTTAAGGATTCGATGCAGACTTTATTAGGGTTAGAATTAGCGGAAAGATTAGCCGTTGATCTCGATATTTTAGCTAGTCGCAAGCGCCGGTTACTAGCAGCAGAAAATGAACTGGCAACTATTGAAGCGATCGAAAAAAAATTAGCCCAGTACCAAGAAGATTTAGAATTGGCTCGGCAAGAGATGGAAACTCAGCAAAAAAATTTAGATTTGGTTAGAAATGATTTTGATGCAGTCTCGGATAAATTTCGCATTGATGGCGGCAAAATTGCCGCCGAAAGAAGTCAATTAGAGAGCAGAAAAAAGGATTTAGATAAAAAGTTAGATAAACAGAGAGAATATTTAGGTCAATTGGCGGGAGAGTTATTACCATTAAAGTTAATTTTCCCTCTCCTAGAAGCCGCTAAAATTCAGGGAGAAAAAGAGCTAAAATTTCAATCAGCTAAAGTCGCTCAATCGGTTTTAGAGTCCAGAGATAAAAAGTTACTGGCTTATTTAAAACAACTGAATTTAACTTTAGAACAATTAGAGAATATTAGGGAATTTTTACAGCAAGAAAATCAGTGTTTAGCTGAGGATAACGATTCTTTCGTTACTTCTTACTTAGATTTAGACGAGGAAGCGATCGAGTTATTAAATCGAGTCTTAACCCATCAATTACCGGCACAAATTAACCTCGCTCATCAAGCAATAGAACAATTAAGAAATCTGGAAGCTGACTTAGATAATTTAGAGCGAGAATTAGCAGTAGCAGCCTCTCCCGAAGAATACGAAACCCTGAGTAATAACTTAAAAACCGCTCAGAAAAAGTATCTAAATGCTCAAGCGGAATACGAGCAAAGCCACAAAAATTATGAGGAAATCAAAAAGAAAATTGAGAAAACGAAAAAAGAATTATTTGCCTATAGTGAGAAAGCTTTAGAATCGCAAAGTAACGAACATATCGTTAATGCTATTGTCAAAGCACAGCAAACTTTAAAAGTATTTAAGGAACGCTTAACTTTAAAAAAATTAAATAGATTAGAGGGAGAAGTGGCGGAATGTTTTCGTTATTTATTGCATAAGTCCGATCTGGTGCAGAAAATAGCGATCGATGCTGATACTTTTGGTCTATCTCTCTTTGGTCCCGATGGACAAAATGTGCCTAAACACCGTCTTTCTGCCGGAGAAAAACAACTATTAGCGATCGCTTTTTTGTGGGGATTAGCGCGAGTCTCCGGACGAGATTTACCTATCGCTATCGATACACCCCTCGGACGTTTAGATTCTTCCCATCGCCATAATTTAGTTGAACGTTATTTTCCCGCCGCTTCCTCTCAAGTCATCCTCCTCTCTACCGATACAGAAATTGGAGAAAATGAGCTACTCTTATTAGAAGAACAGGAAGTAATCGCCAGAAAATACCTGCTAGAATACAATTCCCAACAACGTCAAACCACTATTCACCCCGACCGCTACTTTTGGTAAGATTATGACCGAGATAAATTCCCAAAAAATCCTCCCCCAATTAACTCAACACCAATCAACCAGTCACCCAACTAGAGGAAACCTTGCTTGCCGATATTCACTCCTACGAGAACTTAAAAAATAGTTTAGCGGCAGCCGATGGGTTTGAGACAGACTTGAATCAGTTCACTGATTACTGATTACTGATCACTGATCACTGATCACTGATTACTGATCACTGATCACTGATCACTGAAAAAAAGCTCCCCACTTCCCATTATCCTATTAAACAGGATTGAGAATGAATAACTATTTTATCATCAGTCAGAGCGAGGTAAAATTATAGATTATGGAATCACCTATCGAACGTTTTCGACTATCTCAAACCGCCAAAGATAGCCTCATAAAATTAAAACGCTACACCAAAATTGACCAATGGAATATCCTCTGTCGTTGGGCTTTTTGTCGTTCCCTTGCCGAACCGAGTCTCCCCTCTCCCGTTCCCATTCCTGCCGATAGCAATGTAGAATTATCCTGGAAAGTATTCGGGGGAGAAATGGCCGATATTTTCTTAATTGCCCTCAAACAACGTTGTCATCAAGACGGATTAGGAACCGATAAAGAAACCCTAACTCAACAATTTCGCTTACATTTACATCGCGGGATCGGTTATCTTGCTGGGGATACCAAGCTAAAGAAAATCGATAATTTAATCGAATTAGAGAGAGAAAGTCTCAGAGAATCTTAATCAAGAATGCTCTGTTTTCAGGGTGAGCGCATCTCAAACGCTATCGACAATTGGCCAATTTTGTGATAGTATTTAAAAAGGGGGCGACTATCGGGGGATAAGAAAAAATGGAAAATTTAATCAAGGAAGCACTAAGCCATCGAGCAATTAATCACCCCTATTTACTTGCTTTAGAAAAAGGAGAATTCCAACCTACTGATGAAGTTCTCAAAGACTTTGCCAGTCAATACGGAGCTTATAGTGACTGGTTTTACCATTATTCAGCAAACCCTGACCAACTCACTCCAGTTACTCTAGCAATTCCTCGTCAAGAAATTCGTTCGAGCAAGAGTTGATCAATTAATTGTTTGGTTTCGTCAGAGACGGTTTTATTAGTGGGATTGATCACAAACGGTTGACCACATTCTTTACCTTGACGTTTGGGTTTTCCCTTAGGAATAGAACCATTCTTGAT
>NZ_JAPZSR010000363.1:0-11496 GCF_027531875.1 Microcystis sp. LE19-84.1B
AACTTTTCTGACTTTTCTTCAGCTATTTATGAATGTCTGAATGATGCCCACCTGAAACATAAAAAAGAACTGGATTCCTTGCTCACTCTACGATTTCAGAAGTTTAATAAATCTCAGATTATGAACGTCTAAAGTATATCAAAGAAATCAGCTTGGATGGTGGGAAAGTACGCTCTTTGAACGGAGACAAAAGGAGAATCGTGCGTTTGGAAAGATTACAAGGCGATCCGGGCAGATAATCTAGTGACCAAAGCCACGTTCAGGGAAAACGAGGTTTTAATCGAGTGGGTAAATCGGCAAGAGTTGTCCGATCCTCTAACCTGTCTAGGAGACGGTCATCCGGGGATATGGAAAATCATCGGACAGATCGAAGCCCCAGTCGAAAAACGAGAGGTTTTAGATTGGTTTCATCTGGTGGAAAACCTGTATAAAGTCGGAGGTTCCCAGAAGAGAATTCAAGAGGCGGAAAGCTTGTTATGGAAGGGAAAAGTCGAGGAAACTATCGCTTTATTCTCTTCTTTATCGAAAAAACAAGCGGAAAATTTCTGTAACTACTTGAGAGAGCATTGTCATCGAATAATCGATTATTCTTATTTTCAAGAGAACGAAATTTGTTCGATTGGTTCAGGAGCGGTGGAATCAACGATTAAACAAATCGATAGACGCTTGAAAATTTCGGGAGCGCAATGGAATGAAAGGAATGTACCTCAAGTTCTCAAACTTCGTTGTGCGTACCTGAACGGAACACTTTGAACGAGGCTTAGTACGTTTGTTCTGACGAAATTGACTTGCTCCCGCCAACTTTCCCATTTAAAGTCTTCCTTAATTGCCTAAAAAATAGACCTCTTTTTTGTGAATTTTAATGCGGGTTTACTTGAATCTCAATTTTGTCCGAGGGGTTGAATTTAATTTCCTCGACAACGTAGGAACTGTTACGCAATACATTCTTGATCACTATTATTTCTAGAGAATCTAGTGAGGTTAAAGTTACTTCCGCTTTTCCTTCATTAACATCAACAATTCTGAATTTCTGTAGGGGTTCCGTCCAGCGTTGTCTATTCTGTTGTTGGAATCCATCCCTTGATAATACTACAGGTCGGGTTTCTCTGATAGTTACTTCCCCTTGAAACTCTATCTGTTTGATCTCTTTCATTGCCACTTCTTTTGTTTCTGATTCTCTCCCTAAAGCGATCTTTTTCGCTTGGGAATCGAACTTGATTAATCTCCCAGATAGAGAAGTGCCATTTTTTAAAGATACTTTTGTATCATCCGGCATGAATACGGGGATTACGGGAGATCTATCGCCGGTGGCTGGTAGATGATAGCCAGCAAGAGAGGCGATAAAAACTAGGCTAGTTGCGGTTATTATTGGGTAGAGTTTTTTCATCTTTACCTTGCCTAAATGATCGGGATTTGGTTGGTTCTGTTTTCAATCTTGGATGCGGTGGGTTAGGAGTAACAGTAACTCACCCTAGGGTTTTTTCTAGAGGGGTTTTTCCATATTTTAGCGTCAGGATTGTCAAAGGGGAAGCGTTTTATCTTCTCTTTATGTTAAAACTTATGAAGGTACTCCTTTATGCGGTGGACGATAGAAATATGACTCTACAAGAGCTAATGCGGTGGGCGGAAAAATTATCCGCGATCGAGAAACGGCAACTGCTCGAAAAAATTACCGCAGAAATGGCATCAGAATCGGCAGAAATTAATCAACCCCGTCCCTCTTTATGGGGTATATGCGCCGATTTAGGACAGGCTCCCTCAGCTGAAGATATCGATAAAACCCGACGAGAAGCGTGGGGAGATTTTACGGCAGAGGATCTTTAAGTGTTAAAAGCAAGTTTTAAGTAGGGGCTCTTCGTTACTTGTTATGGTTCGATAGGGGGGCATAAATCGACTAAATCCTTATCTGGCAAGAGACTTAATTGATTAGTTCGCTCTAGAGCAAAAACAATTGACAAAAATCGCTAAATGCCTTTCTCTATAAGGGTTACATCCCTTATAACCCCCGTCCATTGCATAACACAAACCGAAGAGCCAGTTATATGGCTAACTAATGCAATAAAAGACAAATAAAAATGGACAACTGATAGCTGATTGCCGATTGCTTATTTTTCCCTTTCCAACTAACCTAACTACCGCTCAACTTTAAACATCGCTAGAACCGCTCTGGAGAGTAGCGAGGGATTTTTCAAAATTCATTCTCTGTTCAGCATTGCGGAGAAAGTAACCACTCATCATTGCCGAGGCTAATAACCGGCCTAGATGTTCGCGACTGGTACTGATAGTGACACCGAAATGTTCGGAAGGAAGGTTGCCCAAAAGTCCGATAATGTTGCGTTCCATCACTTGAAAAACCTCTTGGGACTCCGGTTTCGAGAGTTGGGCGATTGTCTCCGGACTTAAGGTCTGGACATACTGCCACAAACTCTCGGAAAATTCACTATCGGTACCGAATAAATTGTGAGGGCGATCGTTTTCTCTATACACCTTTGATCTCCTTAACTCAATTTTTTTATAAACTATCCTTTTGGTTCTTCCAATTTAACAGTTTTTTGAGATAGTGGGAGTCGGTAGAACCGAACCTGAAGGCCATGGTCATCCCAAGCAGAAAATCCATCTCCGGCACAAATCAAAAACTTAACACTGATGATAACCGATCGCTGTTCACTGATAACTTTTATTTACCCATACCTAAATGCTGGGCCTTTTGATAGACTTTACCCTCCGTCAGCAGCGAGGGAGCAATCACCACTTCCACCTGTTGCATTTCCTTTAAGTTCTTAGCACCCAAAGTTCCCATACTGGTTTTCAGCGCCCCTAGGAGGTTATGAGTACCATCATCTAATTTTGCTGGTCCGACGAGGATTTCGGCAATAGTTCCCGTACTGCCCACACTAATCCGGGTTCCCCGGGGTAGAACTGGACTAGGTGTGGCCATACCCCAGTGAAAACCGCGGCCGGGGGCCTCCAAGGAGCGGGCAATGGGAGAACCAATCATCACCGCGTCGGCGCCACAGGCGATACATTTGCAGATATCACCGCCGGTAATAATGCCGCCATCGGCAATAACGGGGACGTATTTACCTGTTTCTTGGAAAAAATCGTCCCTAGCGGCGGCACAATCGGCCACAGCAGTGGCCTGGGGAACTCCCACCCCCAAAACGCCGCGAGAAGTACAGGCAGCCCCGGGACCGATACCGACTAAAACCCCGGCTGCCCCAGTTTTCATCAGGTTAAGGGCGACTTCATAGGTGACGCAGTTGCCCAAAACCACGGGAATGGGCATTTCTTGGCACAGTTGCACTAAATCGAGGGGAGTGATAGCTTCCGGGGATAAATGGGCAGTGGAAACAACCGTTGCTTGGACAAAGAGAATATCGGCTGCTGCTTGGGCAACAATAGCACCGTATTTGACGGCACCGGCAGGGGTGAGGCTAACTGCCGCAATACCGCCTTTTTCTTGAATTTCTTGGATACGAAGCTCGATTAGTTGCGGTTTAATCGGTTCTGCGTAGAGTTCCTGCATTAAACCGACGAATTCTGCTTTGCCGACCGCAGCAATGCGATCGAGAATCGGGTTAGGATCCTCGTAACGAGTTTGAATACCTTCGAGGTTTAGTACCCCTAGCGCCCCCAACTCGGAGAGGAGGACGGCCATTTTAGTATCCACCACCCCATCCATAGCGCTGGCGATAATCGGGATTTCCCGCTCGATATTGCCGAGAGACCAACGGGTATCGGCTAAACTAGGATCGAGGGTTCGCACTCCGGGTACAAGTGCGATTTCATCGATACCGTAAGCTCTACGGGCTGTTTTGCCCCGACCAATAATTGTATCCACGTTTCTATACTATTTCAGACCTATTTAGCCTAGACTAGCAAATTTCGCACCATCTCGAAAAGCTTTTCGGTATTATGGCAAACTAGGCCTCAGGAAAATAATCGCCACAGTCGATCGCTTGTTCGGTGTTGGCGCTCCGGGGTTGTACACTACATTTGAGGCGATAATCGTTGGTAAAGTAGCGGCAGTGGGAGCAAGGGATGGAGTGCATCCGTCGGGCAACTTGCCAACTATCGCGCACGGCACTGGCTAAAGACCAGCAAACTAAAGCGATAATGGCAGCGGCGATTGAAAAACGTAAAATAATCCAGATTTCCATGGCGAGCAACTAAAATTACCTGATGTGGAGGGGAATCAACCGAGGCAATTGGCAGAGGTTTAGATACTGAACAGTTTACTGACATCCAGACTAACCGTTAGCAATCACCAGACTTTTAAGAACATTTTCGGTCATGGCCGCTATTTGATCCAATTGTTCCTGATGGCGTTTTGCCTGTTTTTTGGCTTCTACCTTGCGTTTCAGGGCTTCCCGGGCTAAATCATCGCGATTTTTGCTTAAAGCTTCGATCGCCACTCGATTCCATGTTTCTGCTTCTTGAATGGCTTTTTTATACTGGGGTTGAATTTCATCCCAACTGACCTTAAGATTGCTTAAAGCCCCTTTTAACAGGGTTTGGGCATTGTTGGGGTCGGCTCCGATGAGGGATTTTTTCAGAGGTTCGTAGAGTCCCACCGCTTGTAAATGGGTAATAATCGGGATAAATTCTTCTATCTGTTGACTTTTGCTAATACCGGTCTTACACCAAGTGGCAAAATGTTCGCAGTTGTTAAAAAGAAGATTATATTTCTGCTCCCCCAGACGACTTAGCGCCCTTTCTACCACCACATCGGGGATAAAGGAAAATCCCACCTCTACATAGCGCACCACATAGATTTTACCGCCCCTAGCAAAGGTTTCTAGGGAAGTTCGTTCCACAATCTCGCTCGGTTTTCGGTAATGAATGACGCTACCATCACCGCAATCGATGCCATGATGGGCATAAACACCCTGAAGATTGAGCAATTCCCGATGGGCGTATATTTGATCCCCTCTAGCCATATTTTTTTAGTGATAAAGTAAACAAGGAGATTGTCTATTGACCCAGTTTTTCTAGTTATTACTCTTATATTTTAGAGATTATGGATGCTTTTAGTCCCTTTCCCCCTGACTGGACAGAGAATGCTGTTCACGCCTACAATTTTTGTTGTCCTTACTGTGGCGCCAAAGCTAAAGAAGCTCAGGCCGTTTGGATCAATCGCCGCGCTCCCGTTTTAGGAGAAGATTCTCGTCGTAAATGGCAGGAATTCTATCATTGTCAATGCGATCGAGTTTGGTGGGCCTGGAGTAGCGATCGACCTGCCGAAAATAAGTAATTATCAATCGAGAATCGACAATATGGCCGATATTTATGTTTCTTGGGATGAATACCATCGTCTGATCGAAAAATTAGCAGTAAAAATCGATCGTTCTGGTTGGCAATTTGCTCAGATTGTCTGTTTAGCTAAGGGAGGATTGCGCGTCGGTGACATTCTCTGTCGTCTTTTTCGTCAACCCCTAGCCATTCTCTATGCTGCTTCCTACGGGGGGCAAAATCATCAAATTCGGGGAGAATTAACTATTTCCTCGAATTTAGCCATGATCGAAGCCCAATTAAAGAGTCCCTTATTATTAGTGGATGATTTAGTCGATTCGGGAATCACTCTCCAAAAAACCTCGATTTTGTTACAGGAAAAATACGGGATTACCAATATCAAAACTGCGGTGATCTGGTACAAAGCAGCATCAAGAATCAAACCTGACTATTATGTGGAATATTACCCCGATAATCCCTGGATTCATCAACCCTTCGAGCGTTACGAGTTAATTACACCCAAAGACCTCCTAGAATAAATTCAGTTTAGCATCAGCTTAGAGAGTCTCCCCTTAAAAATCTCACCAAAGAAGATTGATATCTGAAATCGGCAACGTCATCTATTCTCCGTAGGATTCAGCAGTAATTTTACCCCGAAAAACGATGTAATTATAAACTGTATAGGCTAGTAAAATTGGGATTAAAAAACCCACAAAAGTCAGCATAAACACCAAAGAACTAGGGGCGGCTGCCGCTTGATAAATTGTCACGGACGGGGGAATAATATCGGGAAAAATCAACAATCCCAAACCGATAAAAGAGAGCATAAACAGCAATACTGTCCACACCATCGGGGTGTTTTCTTCCTTTAGTTGCAAACTCCGCAGTAATAAACCCAGTAAGACCACAGCTAAAATCGGGATGAGGATAAAGATGTAAATTAGTCGAGGGTCAAATAAACGCTGACGGATATGGTCAGAAAGCAGCGGCGTACTGATGGTGATAAAGATAGCACCGATAAAAGTGGTAATAGCGGCAATTTTTGCCGTTTTATAGTGAACTTCCTGTAAATTACCCGTAGTTTTCAGAATTAGGTAAGTGGAACCCACTAAAACATAAGCTTGGATTAAAGTTAGAGACACTAGAATCGATCGCCATGTTAACCAATCAAAGGGGCCGCCAGCAAAATGACCCAATTCATCCACTTTAATGCCCTCAAAAACCGCACCGAGGGCGAATCCTTGCCCCAAAGCGGCCAAAAAACTGCCGAGTCCGAAGGCATAATTCCAGAACAACTTGCGACGAGAATGTTCACGAAACTCGAAGGAAACAGCCCGAAATAACAGCCCCACCACCATAATCACTGCTGGCAGGTATAAAGCGTTTAAAATTGTCCCGTAAGCTAGGGGAAACGCCCCAAACAGGGAACCCCCCATCAAAACAATCCAAGTTTCGTTAGCATCCCAAACATTGCCCAAACTGGTCATTAAAATACTGCGACGCTTCTCGGAGGAGGAAGTCAGGGAAAGAATTCCCACCCCCAAGTCAAAACCATCGAGGAGGACGTAGAGAAACAGGAATAAACCCAGAATAAAAAACCAAATTTGCGGCAAAAAATACTGTAACGGTTCCATAGTTCCTCCTATTGTTGCGCTTCTAGGGAACGGGGATTCGCTTCCTGTGAGGTCACTTTTTCCTCTTGAGTCCCCGGCAGTGGTAAGTTAAGATTGGGTCCCTGACGGATAATAAGACTGCCGAAATAGAGAGCAGAAACCAAGAAAACAACATAAATCGCCGTAATTCCGATTAAAGAGGTTAAAATCTCGCCTGCGGGCAGTTTAGAAGCAGCATCCACCGTCCGGATTTGATTGTAAACCGTCCAGGGTTGACGACCGACACAACGGACAATCCAACCAGTTTCAACCGCAAGATAACCCAGAGGGGCCGCAAAAACCCAAGCGCGTAGTAACCATTTTTGACTGTCGATTTTTTCGTTAGATAATTGACCGCGCAGCCATTGCCCGACAGTTACAGCCATTAAAGACGCAAGAAAAAGACCGATAGCGACCATAATCCGGAAAGAATAATAGATTAGCCCCACCATGTGCGGTCTGTCTTCGTATTTCCACGTTTTTAAGCCGAGAACAGGTTCCGATAACTTGGGTTTTAATTCCAAAAGATAACCCAAAGCATTAGGAATCTTCACTTCCCAGCTATTTGTCTCCGCTTTATCCTTGGGTAAAGCAACCAAACTCCAACCGGCAGTTTCTCCCGCAGGAATGGTTTCCCATTGCGCTTCCATGGCGGCTAATTTAGCCGGTTGATAGTGATACACTTGTTCGGCACTAAGATGACCGACAAAAATTTGCAAGGGGGCGATAACAATCGCTAGAGTAAGAATAATTTTGAGAGAACGACTAAAAAAGCTAATGTGACGTTTATTGAGCAAATACCAAGCACTAATACCACCAATGACGAAAAGAGAAGTTTCCAGAGTAGCGAAAAACATATGCAGGAAACTATTAACCATGAAGGGATTGAGAATCGCTTGTAGGTAATCCTGAACGATAAATTTACCATCCACGAAGATGCCACCGGCGGGGGTTTGCAGCCAAGAATTAGCGGTTAAAATCCAGAAAGTGGAAAGATTAGCCCCAAAAGCGACGAGAATTGTCGCTAGGAAGTGAATTAACGGGGGAACTCGTCCCCAACCAAACAACATAATTCCTAGAAAACTAGCCTCTAGCATAAAGGCCATGGTTCCCTCGAAACCGAGGATAGTTCCGAAAAAGTCCCCCACCGCTTCCGAAAAAGGCGCCCAATTCATACCAAACTGGAAGGCCATCGGTAAACCAGAAGCAACTCCAATGCCGAAATTGAGAATGTAGAGTTTTGACCAGAAGCGAGCGTGATGATAGTAGTCAGGATTGCGAGTTTTTAGCCATAATCCTTCGACAATGACTAGATAAATGCCCATACCAGTGGTTAACACCGGCCAAAGCATATGAAAAATAGCGGTGATGGCGAATTGTATCCGCGACAAAGCAACGGGATTGGCAAGTAAATCCATGATTATAATCTTTAAACGATCGTGAAGATAAGTAGGTGGGTGGAATTAAATATAAGATGAACGTAGGTTGGGTTGAAGCATGAAACCCAACGCCCGATTATGTTACGCTACCGCTAACCCATCCTACAAATAATTGTGCCTCCCTACTTATGATAAGCACCTATAATACTTAGCCAGTAATGCCCTGAAAAGGCAAGGGTAAATAGGAATTATATAGATTGTTTTTAGATTTATGCGATCGCTTTGATGGTATTCAATGATTTTAGTTAGTATATTTGTATTATATTAGGGGGAAAACTCAGAAAAATTGCTAGAATGTTAGCCTGATTAATTAATTTTCCCCTCGATCGAGTATGACTTTCTCCTCAGCCGCAGACTTTCAAGACGAATTTGATGTCATCGTCGTCGGGGCGGGCCATTCCGGCTGTGAAGCGGCCCTAGCTTGCGCCCGTCTCGGTTGTCGTACCCTTCTCCTCACCCTTAATCTCGATAAAATCGCCTGGCAACCCTGTAACCCCGCCGTCGGTGGTCCGGCTAAATCCCAATTAACCCACGAAGTGGACGCTTTAGGCGGCGAAATTGGCAAAATGGCCGACCGCACCTATCTGCAAAAACGGGTTCTTAATGCCTCTCGCGGACCGGCAGTCTGGGCCCTACGCGCCCAAACCGATAAACGGGAATACGCGGCGGTGATGAAAGGTATCGTCGAAACCCAAGCAAATCTCGTTATTCGGGAGGGCATGGCCACAGACCTGATTTTAGGGGCAAATGAGCAAGTTTTAGGGGTAGAAACCTATTTCGGCACTTGTTTCGCCGCTAAAGCCGTCATTTTAACCACTGGCACTTTTTTAGGCGGCAAAATCTGGATTGGCGGCAAATCTATGGCCGCCGGACGCGCGGGCGAATTTGCGGCGGTGGGTTTAACAGAAACCCTAAATCGTCTCGGATTCGAGACTGGTCGCCTAAAAACTGGCACTCCTGCCCGTGTGGATAAGCGTTCGGTGGATTACTCTCGTATGGAACCGCAACCGCCCGATGACGAGGTACGTTGGTTTAGTTTTGATCCGGAGGTGTGGATCGAACGAGAACAAATGAACTGTCATCTCACCCGCACCACGGCGGCCACTCATCAATTAATCAGAGATAATTTACATTTATCCCCCATTTATGGCGGTTTTATTGACTCCAAAGGGCCTCGTTATTGTCCCAGTATTGAGGATAAAATCGTCCGTTTTGCCGATAAAGAAAGTCATCAAATTTTTATTGAACCGGAAGGGCGCGATATTCCCGAACTTTATATCCAAGGCTTTTCAACGGGACTGCCGGAAAATGTTCAATTAGCAATGCTGCGGACTTTACCCGGTTTAGAAAACTGTGTAATGTTGCGGGCTGCCTATGCAGTGGAATACGATTATTTACCGGCAACTCAGTGTTATCCAACCCTGATGACGAAGAAGATTGAGGGGTTATTTTGTGCGGGACAAATTAACGGCACAACCGGTTATGAAGAAGCGGCAGCCCAGGGACTGGTGGCGGGGATTAATGCGGCGCGGTTTGCTTTAGGAAAAGAGTTAATTGTTTTTCCCCGGGAGGAAAGTTATCTAGGAACTTTGGTCGATGATTTGTGTACTAAGGAGCTGCGGGAA
The DNA here is from genome assembly GCF_027531875.1 of Microcystis sp. LE19-84.1B. NCBI lineage: Bacteria > Bacillati > Cyanobacteriota > Cyanophyceae > Chroococcales > Microcystaceae > Microcystis > Microcystis sp. LE19-84.1B. The sequence goes on from NZ_JAPZSR010000363.1 coordinate 9,949, forward strand.
CCCTATCGAATGTTAACCAGTCGTTCCGAATATCGCTTAGTATTGCGATCGGATAATGCCGATCAAAGATTAACACCTTTAGGGCGAGAAATTGGTTTAATTGATGACCGGCGTTGGCAATTATTCCAAACTAAACAAGCTAATATTATCGCTGAAAAAGAACGCCTACACGAAACGAGAATTAAAGAACGGGATCAGGTGGCAATTGCCATCGTTAAGGATACGGAACAAAAAATTAAAGGTTCTCTCTCTTTAGCTGATTTACTGCGTCGTCCTAGCTTCCATTATCTCGATCTCGATCGCTATGGTTTAGGTAATCCTGATATAAATTTAGCCGAAAGAGAAGGGGTAGAAATTGAGATTAAATATTCCGGTTATTTGAAGCGACAACAAAATCAAATTGACCAAATTAGTCGCCACAGTAACCGTCATTTATCCCCCGATATTGACTACATGAAAATCGAAACTTTGTCAATGGAATCGCGGGAAAAATTAACAAAAATTAAACCCGCCACCATCGGTCAAGCCTCCCGAATTGGCGGAGTCAATCCCGCCGATATTAACGCTTTATTAGTGTATCTAGAAATGCGGCAGATGTCGGCAGTTAAAAGTTAGGAAATAATTCTGATTATCAGCGATCAAGAGTTATTATCGGCTGCTTAATTAAGTAGCTGGTTATAAGTAGTCGTGCAAAATTAATTTCCTAGTGAAGATAGGCAAGAGGCAAGGGGCAAGAGGCAAGAGCGGGGTTAGATATGTGTAATTAATTTTGCTTAGGTACTTAATTAAATTAAAAATGGATTTTAGGTTCGATCCCCCCTGCCCCCCTTGATAAGAGGGGTGTCGATCCCCCCTGCCCCCCTTGATAAGGGTAGGGGAGCAAGTCAGTTTTGCAGAAGAGTACGCTGGAGACCGGTAGAAGAATCGAGTAAAATAGGGATATATCAAAGGAGGAAACGGTCAATGAACCCAGAAAACCAGAAAAAACTTCAAGAATACGCCCGAGGAATCGCCGAAATTCTCTATCAAGAGGCCGCTCCCGAAGACTTAGCCAGTTTAGGGGATATTGAAAAAACGATCCGACAACAGACTTTAGATTATGTTACCCCCCAATTAGGAATTTTTTTATCGAAAAAACAACGGGAACAAAAGCGGGACGAGAAAGAATTCTAAAAAGTATAATCGGTCAACTACCCGTCACCGAAAAACAAGCGGAGTATTTACATCTGGAATCCCATCAAAGAATTAGTCCAGCTTTAGAGGAATGTTGTTTAAGGTTAAGTGCCACGGTTTCTTACAAGAATGCTGAAAAGGATCTGCCCAAATACACGGGAATAAAAGTTTCCGAGAAAACGTTACAAAGAATTGTCGAGCGCCACGAGTTTCCCGAGGAAGAAGTAAGAGAAACTATACTTTGCACGGCTACAACTTGCATTTTTTACTCAAGGACAATAATATAGTTTAAGAGTCATAATTAGAAGCAAAGCACTCATTAAAAACATGATTAACCTAGAATTCACGGAAGAAGAAAAGAACTCACTGTATTAT
>NZ_JAPZSR010000225.1:0-28107 GCF_027531875.1 Microcystis sp. LE19-84.1B
TGTCAGTCTGTAGAGCGACCATAAGACCAGAACAGAGTAAATCTGTTAAGGCAGGTGCGAAAAATCCTTCGGGAAAGAAGCAGAAACCCAAATCGTGAGGTTTGGGAATCGCCGTCCGTTTTACGGCGGCGAGGATGTCAAGTGTCAACATATTAGCTATGTACACTGATTCCGGAGGATTGTCTATTCAACTTAAAATTTGATGTTATAGGGGTATTATGGTTGTCAATGTAAAGTTTTATTACAGGATTCAACGTTTCTGGGTTTTTCCCTAGTTCTAAGACTTGTCATGTCTGTCTCAATCAAGTGGGTAGTTTTCCGCTTGAGGTTAGAAATTGGACTTGTGTGCATTGTAACACAACCCATGACCGGGACATAAATGCGGCGATAAATATCAGAAATGAAGCCTTACGGATATTATCGTTAGGAAAAGCGCGATACTGCCTATAGAGGGGATGTAAGACCAAAAGCTGGGCGTAAGTCCATCTTGAGGCAATCCCCCGTGAAATAGGAAGCTCTCAACTCTGTTGAGAGTAGTTCACCCCCCTGAGTCGTAAACGCTAAAAGCGAGGGACAGAATTCGAGAGAAATCATCTGAGGAGCCACCACACCCTCAGCCTCTCTGTCCGGTAACGATGTAAGATACCCTTTGGGCGATATTGGTGGCGTGATCGGCCATGCGTTCCAGATGACGGATTAGTAAAGCCATCAGCAGGATTGGTTCCACCACACCCTTAATATCTCTTTGATGGGCGAGAGTGTGATAGAGATAATCATAGGCTCGATCGACCGTATTATCTAGTTCTTTGACCTTTGGACCTGCTTCTTGATCGAGGTCAGCCAGGGCAACAAGGCTCGTGGCTAACATATACTGAGCATGGTGGGACATAGCCTCGATCTCACTCATACAATCGTGGGGAGTATAGGCGAATAATTTGAGAGCTATTTCCGCCAAATCCTTGGCATAATCGCCGATACGTTCCAAATCGCGCACTAATTGCATAAAAGCACTTAAAAGCCGCAAATCTTGGGCTACGGGAGCCTGTAGAGTCATGAGAGTGGCACAATCTAACTCGATTTGACGGTAGTAGCGATCGATTTCCTTGTCAAGGAGGGGGATTTTTTTCGCCATTTCCAAATCCCTAGCAAAAAGGGATTGATGGCTAAGACGAAAGGATTCTTCGACCAAGGTTCCCATTCTCAGCACATCCTGTTCCAATCGCTGGAGAGAACGAGCGAAATAGGTGCGATCGCGATGATTGGTTTCTTTGGATAGGCTCACGGTCGGATTCGCTTAACATAAAACTACTCTTTCTCTACAGTGATAACAAGAAAATTTTCGGTTTTGTACAGTTGTCTAGAGAACTTGACAGATTTTTTTCTCTAGGGGAAATGGGGGAATGGGGGAATGGGGAAATGGGGGAATGGGGAAATGGGGAAATGGGGGAATGGGGAAATGGGGGAATGGGGAAATGGGGGAATGGGGAAATGGGGGAATTCAACTAAAACCCTAAAACCCTAAAACCCTAAAACCCTAAAACCCCAACACCCTAAAACCCTAAAACCCTAAAACCCTAAAACCCTAAAACCCTAAAACCCTAAAACCCTAAAACCCTAAAACCCCACTGCCTTTTTTTGACGGGGGAGAGTGACTTGTAGGCGAGCGCCACCGGTGTTAGGATCATTTTGAGCGACGATCGAACCGCCATGGGCTTGAATAATCTCTTTGGCAATCGATAAACCTAAACCGGTACTATGATCCTTGCTGCCTTGTTTTTGACGGGTGCGGGAAGGATCACCGCGAAAGAGGCGATCAAAAACGTAGGGTAGATCCGCTTCGTTAAATCCCTTCCCGTTGTCGATAACGTCAATTTTCAGCCATTTTTCCCCGATAGTATCGGATATTTCCCGAATTTCTAGGCGTATTTTCCCCTGATCGGGACTATACTTAATGGCATTATCAAAGAGATTCAGGAAAACTTGCAGCAGACGAGAACGATCGACTTCTACCGTCCAATCCACCGGAGAGGAATAATCTAAGCTAATCTGTTTTTGGGCGGCTATTGGGGTGACAGTCTGCCAAGCGGTGCTGATTAGAGCCTGTAGATTAATCATCTGGTATTGTAAAGATCGCCCCGCATCCGCTTGTAATTCACTGATTTCTAGCCAATCGCGCACTAATTGGCTCAAACGCTCCACTTCTTTCGCCATTTGTTCTAACCAGCGTCTTTCGGGAGCTTGGAGGCGTTTTTGTAAAGCTTCGGTGAGGAGAGAAATAGAGGTTAAGGGAGTGCGTAACTCGTGAGTTAAGTCAGAGAAAGCTCGCTCGCGATTTTGCGATAATTCTACTAAAGGCTGTCTATTTTCGATAAATACAGCGATTTCACCTTCTGGCAGCGGATAACCGTAACCCTTCAAGGCAATCGATTTAGGAGCAATCACTTGGCGATCGCTAATGGAGTTGACAGGATAATTAGTCGGGTAAAAAGTCCAAGTTTGCACCTGTGGACTCTGTTTTTGGCGAGTTTCTTGAATTAATTGATCTAATTCGTAGGAGCGTACCAATTCCAGCAGCAGACGCACTTGATCTGGCTGCCAGCGATCGAGTTTTAAGAGGGTAATTGCCTGTTGATTGCACCAGAGCAGTTGATTATCGGCATCTATATGAAGATAGGCGATCGGCGCTAGTTCTAGCAAGGATTTCTGAATTTCTAAGCTCTTTTCTCGCTCTTGCAGACTTTGGGAGAGAAACTGTAATTCTCGACGCACCAGGGAGGTAACGGGAAAAGAGGCCGATAAATCCACCGAATCCGAGAGAGCGATCAGGTTTCGCTTTAACTCTCCATTTAAGCGTGAGACTTGCCAATAACAAATACTCAAACCTAAAACTACTCCGAAAATAAAAGCGAAAATAGTCATTATCCCAGAAAGCGGCGATCGCTAAACTTGAAAATATAATCGCTCACCTAGCCAAAACGATAACCGAAACCGCGTACAGTAATCAGGTATTCCGGTTGACTGGGATCGATTTCCAGTTTTTCCCGTAACCAGCGAATGTGAACATCGACAGTTTTGGTGTCTCCTAAAAAATCTGGTCCCCAAATTTGTTCAATTAACTGCTCTCTTGACCAAACTCGGCGCGGATAACTCATAAATAGGTCGAGGAGACGAAATTCTTTAGGAGAAAGGTTAATTTCTTCATCTCGCACCGTCACCCGACATTCTTGGGTATAGAGAAAAACATCGCGGAATTTTCGCACGGGAGCGGCAGCTAGGGAAGTAAATCCTTGACGACGAATGAGAGCGCGACAACGAGCGACTAATTCTCGCATACTAAAGGGTTTAGTCAGATAATCATCGGCACCCACTTCTAAACCCAAAACTCGATCGGTTTCGCTGGCCTTAGCACTTAAAATTAAAATCGGGATAATATTGCCGTGATAGCGCAACAGACGACAGATATCAAGACCGTTGATTTGGGGTAACATTAAATCCAAAACGACCAAATCAAAACGAGATTCACCGTGATTAGATTCTTGACTTTGCAGTAATTCTAGGGCAACGCGACCATCACTAACACCGAGAGCCTCGTAACCTTCTTCTTCCAAAGCCAAAATAATCATATCCCGAATCACTTCTTCATCTTCAACGATTAAAATCCGATGATTGGGAACGAAATCCGTACTCGCCGACAAGGGGGGGTTGTCAAGGGTTAACATAAAAATACTTGATTATTCGTCCTAATTTTATCTCAATTTGTCAACCCGCATTCGTTTTGGAAGGCTAGAGCCGAATGTTATTACAGTTATCTACATGGTTAGAGGTGGAATCCTATCTAGAACAATCTCAGGGAATTATTATTCCCATTGGTTCCACGGAACAACACGGGCCGACGGGACTGATTGGTACAGATGCTCTATGTGCGGAGGCGATCGCTAAAGGAGTAGGGACACAGGTACAAGCAATGGTAGCACCCACCTTAAATGTCGGTATGGCCCTACATCACACGGCTTTCCCCGGTACAATTAGTCTTCGTCCTAGCACTTTGATTCAAGTCATCCTCGACTATGTGACTTGTTTAGCTAGAGCCGGTTTTCGTCAATTTTTCTTTATTAATGGTCACGGGGGTAATATTGCCACCCTAAAAGCCGCCTTTGCGGAAACCTATTATCATTTGGATGCCCTCAATTTGCCTAACACAAACGAGGTTAAATGTCAAGTGGCCAATTGGTTTATGGTGCGAGAAGTTTATCTTTTAGCCAAAGAATTGTACGGAGATAAGGAGGGTTCCCACGCTACACCGAGCGAAGTGGCGTTAACTCAGTATCTTTACCCTGAAAGTCGTAAAAACGCCTTTTTATCGGATAAAGTGGCTTCTGGTCATGATATTTACGGTGCGGCTAATTTTCGCCAAAATTACCCCGATGGTCGTATGGGTTCCAATCCTGCTTTAGCGACTCCCGAACACGGTCAGAGGTTCTATGAATTAGCCGTGAAAGAATTGAGTAATACTTATCTGGAATGGCTCTCTTGTTCTTTGTCCGAGTGATAGTGACTAAGCCACCGAGATCCGGAATAATTTAACTGTAACCCTAAGTGAGTGGTTTCAATTAAATTGAAGATAGATTTTGTCTTTGATCCCCCCTGCCCCCCTTGATAAGGAGGGTGCCGATCCCCCCTTAATCCCCCCTTAATAAGGGGCAGATCCGAACAATTTTTAACCCCCACCCACTTAGAAAGAAAACTTAAATATCCAAGGAGAAAATTGATGATTACCACCACTGACAATAACTCCAATCAATCTCTGGTTAGTTTGCGGGAAATACAAGAATTTTCCATCGCAATTACAGCCAAAAGCCTCAATCCCGCCATGCTAACGGTTGATTTCCTCAAATATTCGGGAATAGTTCCCCCCGACTGGGAATTGAACGGCCAGCCGGTACTCAATCCTAATTACGCTCAAGTTAATTTTCAAAATGGCATCGGCATCGCCGCCCAACCCCGGAAAATTACCTTTGTGGAGATGATTAACTCTCCCGATAGCCTGAACCTGAAACTGCCGGAAATTGTCGGTTTATATCTAGATAAACTCCCTTTAGCCGAATATCAAGCCCTGAGTATCGCCCCAAAAACTATTGTTCCTCTCCCCAGTAGCCCCGATGCCGCTAAAAAATACATCACCGAAACTCTTCTGGCCCCCGGTCCCTGGCTCAATTTCGGTATAGCCCCTCTACAAGCCAGCATCAATCTACTTTATCAATTAGAAACCTCTCAGCTATCCGTGGCGATTAACGAGGCAAAATTGCAATTACCCGATGGCCAAACCTTAGCGGCGCTACTATTTGCCGGCAACTTTAACTATAATCTGGCCGAGGGCAGCGATCGATTGAATCTGCTCAAACAATATCTAGGACAATGGCAAAAAGACCTAGAGATTTTCCGAGAATTAGTCACTCAGCGTTTTCTGGAAAGACAAGTGCCAGTTTTCCCCTCTAATATCAATCTGCCCCTAGGACCCCAAGATGGACTGTAATCAGTAGTCAGTCAATATTTACCGATAACCTAAAACACATCCACCCCCGCAAACCCTTGTATTTTGGCATTAGCAGCTTCCCCACAGCTGCGCGGGGTGGGGAATAATTTCCCCGGGTTAGCTAAACCTTTGGGATTAAAGCAATCCCGCACATAGCCCATAGTTTCTAAGTCAATCTCGTTGAACATAGCGGGCATATAACAATTTTTATCGATGCCGATACCATGTTCACCTGATAAACTGCCCCCAACCCGCACACAAAGCTTGAGAATTTCACCGCCTAATTCCTCCACTTCTGCCCAGGCCCCCTCTACCCTGTTATCGTAGAGAATCAACGGATGTAAATTACCATCCCCCGCGTGGAAAACATTGGCGATTTTATAACCGTATTTTTCACTTAAAGCCTTAATTTCCTGAAGAACAGACACCAATTGAGTGCGCGGAATCACCCCATCCTGCACAAAATAATTAGGGCTAATTTTCCCCGCCGCCGCAAAAGCCGCTTTTCTGCCCTTCCAGAGTTTCAAGCGGGTTTCGGCATCATTAGCCGTGGTGATATTTCTTGCCCCATTTTGACGGCAAATCTCGGCAACCCGATGTTTATTACTGGCGACTTCTACCCCTAAACCATCCAATTCCACTAATAAAACTGACTCGGCATCCCGCGGATAACAGCCGGTAGCCACCACGTCTTCCACGGCGTTGATACTGAGATTATCCATAATCTCCATCCCCGCCGGAATCATTCCCGATTTAATAATATCCGCCACCGCTTGGCCCGCCGCCTCGATACTGGTAAAATCGGCCAGTAAAACACAGATAGATTCCGGAGTTTTCAGGATTTTTAAGGTGATTTCCGTGGCAATGCCTAAAGTTCCCTCGGAACCCACAAATAAACCGGTTAAATCGTAGCCCGGTTGTTCCGGTACTGTTCCCCCCACATCGATAATTGAACCATCGGGAAGGACGATTTTTAAGCCCATAACGTGATTGGTAGTGACACCGTATTTTAAACAGTGAACCCCGCCGGAATTTTCCGCCACATTACCACCGATCGAGCAGATAATTTGACTAGAGGGATCCGGTGCATAATAAAATCCCGCCCCGCTTACTGCTTGTGTCACCCAATTATTAATCACCCCGGGCTGCACCACCACCCTTTGATTATCTAAATCAACCCTGAGAATCTGATTCATCCGCGCCGTGACGATGAGAATCCCCTCTTCTAAGGGTAACGCCCCTCCCGATAAGCCCGTTCCTGCCCCCCTCGCTACCCAGGCAATCTCGTTATCGTGACAGAGTTTCACCACCGCCGCAATTTCGGCGGTGCTGCGGGGCAGTACCACAAGAGCGGGTCTTTGTCTGTATCCTGTGATACCATCGCACTCGTAGGTTAATAATTCATCTTTGCGACGGATGACTCCATCTTTGCCGAGGATCGTTTCTAGCTGTTTGATCAGATTGGGGGAGATTTTCGGGGGATTTTTGAGTAACATAGGTTTCAGAGCGGCGGAGTCGCCATAAAATCGCTCTATAGGTTAAAATTTCGCCAAAAAGCCTGAAATGAAGCTTTAAAAACTGCTCTCTCCTATTTTACCACTATAACTCCCTCCTCTGTAGATAGAAACCTGCAAGAGTCCGGATTATAGAGAAAATTGCCGATAAATTTCCCAGTGCTTACCGTTATGAATTAGGAGGGTAATTTCATCGATCATCACCTCAAAAAATAGCTCTTGATTAGCATATTTTGACCAAGCTTTCCAGAAATTATCTTTAGTTAAATCTCGGAAGCCAACGGTTAAATGGGGCGCAAAAGCTCGGCTTTTTGAGGCATTATCGCTGATATTCAAGGAAGATTCTAGCTGCTGTAAAAGCCGTTTTTGCAGAGTTAATAATTCCGGGGTTTTCTGGACATTAATATAAATGACTCGCGGTTTAAAGGCAGAAAAATTCTGGAGAATTAGGGGAATAGGAGAGTGCAAGCGGGCAAATTCCTCTAAACATCTTTCTAAATCTGGTAATTGTCCTAAATTCCACCGGAAAGGCGGTTGGAGAGTGACGTGGGGAGGCGATTTCAGGGCAGCGCGACTATTGTAAATTTCTGCAAACTCTAACTTGATTTTTGTGGCAATTTCCTGTACTTCTGGCGGCGGCAAAAGCGCGATAAAAAATAGAGATCCCTGGGGTTGATTCATGGAAGCAAGCAAAGCTACAGAAATGAGGCTGTCACCTCGATTCTAGCAGTCTTCCACAACTCTAAGCTAATTGTATAAGCTAAGACGTATTTAAACCGCTTATTCTTAGATTAGCCGAATCTCCCCCCCCCTTGCCCCCCCGACATCGGGGGGGTCTTGCCTCTTGCCCCTTGCCTCGTCTCAACAAGCAATTTAAATTAGGAAGAGCTTAGTTCTGTTACATGGCACCCTCGACGGCCAAGATTAATCGGTATAATTATATGATTGTTAATCCGTCCTAGCCGCCTGAAAATTTATGCCCTGGTTTGTCAAGATAGAAAAAGGCATTGTTGATAAAACTACCTTCGATCGCTATGTCAGCGCCCATAAGGACTATGTGCGTGATTTAATTAGTCAAGGACGAGCAGCAAAAAGTGGTTATTGGGCAGAAAAGGGCGGCGGAATGTTATTATTTAAAGCCGATTCTCTTGAGGAAGCTCAGGCAATTATAGTTCGCGATCCTTTAATCGAGAATGGTTGTGTGGAATACGAACTCCATGAATGGCGAATTGTCGTAGAATAATCTAGCTTTTCAGTCAACAGTAAACAGTAATCAGTAATCAGTGAAAAGACGGCAATGTTAAGCTGTTGATTATCTAAATATTACTCCTTAAATACTGCCTAGTAGTGGGGAGATGGGGGTGGAGAGTGGAGTCAGGAGACCACTTCGTGCGCGTTGCGGGGGGAGAGGGAAGATGGGGTGCTTTTTTGCTGTGAACTGAAAACTTACATCTGATAACTGATCACTGATAACTGATCACTGATAACTGATCACTGATAAGCTATACTGGGGGAACTGTGGTGACAGCACGGTTGCTGCTGCCGATCATTAAATTGTCCCCAGTGAATTTGAGGAATTAACTTTGTCTAAACAAGATCTCATCGAAATGGAAGGAACCGTCACCGAATCTTTGCCCAACGCCATGTTTAGGGTGGATTTAGATAACGGTTTCAACGTCTTAGCTCATATATCCGGCAAAATCCGCCGTAATTATATCAAAATCCTCCCCGGCGATCGAGTCAAAGTGGAACTGACCCCCTACGACCTAACCAAAGGCAGAATTACCTATCGCTTGAAAAATCAGAAAAAATAGCGATAAATAGGGGCAGAGAAGCCAAAAAGCCTAATAAGCAGCCAAATTTATTTTAAAAAAATAGGTGACACGAGTAAAAGAAATCTGATATAATAATAAGCTTGCAGTGTTGCCAAAATAGTTAGGCATGAAAGTTAGAGCGTCTGTCAAAAAAATGTGCGAAAAGTGCCGCGTCATCCGTCGGCGCGGTCGGGTCATGGTAATTTGTTCTAACCCCAAACACAAGCAGAGACAAGGTTAAACCACCAAAGTCACTGTCTTGGGGCAGAGAATCGTTACCGTTAATTGTAGTCGTTTTTGGAAAAAAAATCGTTCATAGGGAGAAAGAAAAAGCGTGGCAAGGATAGCTGGTGTAGACCTACCTCGCGATAAGCGTGTGGAAATCGCCCTGACCTACCTCTACGGAGTGGGTCTATCGCGTTCCCAAGAAGTCTTATCCGCGACGGGTGTTAACCCTGACACTCGGGTCAAGGATCTCAGCGATGAAGACGTGGCGGCGCTACGGACTTATATCGAAACAAATTATCAAATCGAGGGGGATTTGAGACGCTGGGAGGCGATGAACATCAAACGCCTCGCCGATATCGGCACCTATCGAGGTCGTCGGCATCGGCTAGGATTACCCGTGCGCGGGCAACGGACGCGAACCAATGCGCGGACCCGTCGCGGTCGTCGGGTGACAGTGGCAGGGAAGAAAAAAGCCCCCTCCAAGAAATAATTTTTTATTCATTGCGATATCCCCCAATCAAGAAAAACTATGGCGCGACCAACCAAAAAAACCGGACCGAAAAAACAGAAAAAAAATATTCCTACCGGAGTCGCTCACATTCAATCGACCTTCAACAATACCATTGTCACGATCGCCGATACCAAAGGCGATGTGATCTCTTGGGCATCGGCGGGATCGAGTGGTTTTAAAGGAGCCAAAAAAGGAACCCCCTTCGCCGCCCAAACCGCCGCCGATAACGCCGCCCGCCGAGCGATCGAACAGGGAATGCGTCAACTAGAAGTGATGGTTAGTGGCCCCGGGGCAGGACGGGAAACCGCAATCCGGGCCCTGCAAGGAGCAGGATTAGAAATCACCCTGATCCGGGACGTGACTCCCATCCCCCACAATGGTTGTCGTCCTCCCAAACGCCGGAGAGTGTAAACAGTGAACAGCTTTTTCAGGTGACAGGGATCTTGAGGCCGACAGCCGTTAGCTTTGAGCGCATCAGCAGCAGAATCGGGTCGTCAAAGACCATCTGCTCAAAAAGCTAAACGCCGAACGCTAAACGCTGAAAGCCAAAGAAAACTGATAACTGATAACTGATAACTGAAAACTGAACAAGGGAGGTCAATCGGTGGCGCAATTTCAAATCGAGTGTGTAGAAGCAAAAACTTACAAGAATCAGAGTCAGTACAGTAAATTCGTACTAGAACCTCTAGAAAGAGGCCAGGGTACGACCGTAGGTAATGCCCTGAGACGGATTCTCATTTCCAATCTGGAAGGGGCGGCCGTGACGGCCCTGCGGATCGCGGGAGTCAATCACGAATTTGCCACCGTCCAGGGAGTACGCGAGGACGTGATGGAACTCATGCTCAACATGAAAGAAATCATCCTCAAAAGCTACACCAATCAAACCCAGATCGGGCGTTTAGTGGCAACTGGACCAGCGACAGTAGTGGCGGCACAATTCGATTTACCCTCAGAAATCGAGATAGTTGATCGCAATCAGTACGTCGCTACCCTGGCCGAAGGGGCCAAGCTAGAGATGGAATTTCGCGTGGAAAAAGGCAAAGGCTACCGGGCGATTGATCGCAGTAAAGAAGAAGCCACTTCGCTGGACTTTCTGCAAATCGACTCGATTTTTATGCCCGTAACCAAAGTCAACTACAGCGTCGAAGATATCCGTTCCGAAAGCGGTCAAGCTAGAGATCGTCTGCTCTTAGAAATTTGGACAAACGGGAGCATTAACCCCAAAGAAGCCCTTTCCCAAGCGGCCGATATGCTGGTTAATCTCTTTAACCCGCTCAAGGATCTCAACGCCCTCGAATCCTCCGGTAACTTTGACGACCAAGAGATCAACCAAGAAAACCAAATTCCGATCGAGGAACTACAATTATCCGTGCGCGCCTACAATTGCCTAAAGCGAGCGCAGATCAACACCGTAGCCGACCTCCTCGATTACAGCCAAGAAGATCTCTTAGAAATCAAAAACTTTGGGCAGAAATCGGCGGAAGAAGTCATTGAAGCCCTACAAAAACGGTTAGGCATCACCCTACCCCAAGAAAAAAGCAAGTAAACCCAATTCCAGGAAAATACCATGAGACATCGGTGTAAAGTGCCTCAATTGGGTCTGCCGGCTGACCAAAGAAAGGCACTGCTGCGCAGCTTGGCCACCCAGCTAATTCGCCACGGTCAGATCACCACCACCCTAGCGAAAGCGAAAGCGGTGCGAGCAGAGGTAGACCACATTATCACCCTAGCTAAAGACGGTTCCCTGAGCGCCCGTCGCCAAGCTATGGGCTACATCTACGACAAACAACTGGTTCACGCCCTCTTTGAAGGCGCCCAGGCCCGTTATGGCAACCGTAACGGCGGTTATACCCGGGTCGTGCGTACCCTGCGCCGTCGCGGGGATAATGCCCCCATGGCGATTATCGAACTGATGTAACGATGACAGCTTGCCCCCAGTCGCGGATCGCCCTAGTTATCCAGTATGTGGGAACTAATTTCCACGGCTGGCAACGGCAACCCCATCACAGGAGCGTGCAGGAGGAAATCGAGAAGGCTCTGGCCGATATTCTCGGTCATGACGTCACTCTGCACGGGGCCGGACGTACCGATAGCGGTGTTCACGCCGCCGCCCAAGTTGCCCATTTCCAGCAGCAGAGTCCGATCCCACCTGCCCATTGGGCCAAGGTTCTCAATGCTCGGCTAGATGACGATATCGTCATTCGGGCCTCGGCTCAGGTTCCCGATCGCTGGCACGCCCGTTTCTCGGCCCTCTGGCGACGTTATCGTTACACCCTCTATACCGACCCCATCCCCAATCTCTTTGTTAGTCCCTTTAGTTGGCACTACTACCATCGTCCCCTCGATGCCGATTTGATGGCCAGGGCCCTGGCTCCCTTATTGGGTAAGCACCATCTGGCCGCCTTTCACCGTGCCAACTCTAGCCGTGACCATTCTTGGGTAGAAGTACAGGGGGTGGAATGCTACCGTCAAGGGCCGTTTGTACAGATGGAAATTCAAGCCAATGGCTTTTTGTACGGGATGGTGCGGCTATTGGTGGGAATGTTGGTGGAGGTGGGAACTGGTGAGCGATCGCTAGAAAACTTTACCGACATCTGGGTCAATCAGCGCCGAGAATTGGTCAAATACGCCGCGCCAGCTAAAGGACTATGTTTACTGCGGGTGGGTTACGCCGATTTTCCCTTTGCCGATAGCGTCTGGTGCGAGACTCAGCCTCTTTATTATTTCCGAGCAGAGGGGATAGGGGAATAGGGACATGGGGGAATAGGGAGATAGGGAAATGGGGGAATTTCAACTAAAACCCTAAAACCCTAAAACCCTAACCCCCCAACACCCAGGTGGGCAATAAAAAAAATTAATTTTTGTAAAGCAAGGCAAACTGACCATGAACAAAACACCGCTACCAAATTTAGAGACTCTAGAGCAGAAATGGTACGTCATTGATGCGGCCGATCAGCGTCTAGGTCGTCTGGCCACCGAGATCGCGATGATTCTACGGGGCAAAAATAAAGCCACCTTCACCCCCCATCTGGATACGGGGGATTTTGTCATTGTTATTAACGCCGAAAAAGTGACGGTGACGGGCAAAAAACGCCAACAGAAAGTTTATCGCCGCGACTCCGGCAGACCGGGTGGTATGAAGGTAGAAAGCTTCGATAAACTGCAAAAACGCATTCCTGAACGGATTATCGAACACGCTGTTAAGGGAATGCTCCCGAAAAATAGCTTAGGTCGGAAATTGTTCACGAAACTGAAAGTTTATGCGGGTGCGGAACATCCCCATCAGGCACAACAACCGGAAGTTTTAGCGATTAATACGATTCCCGCAGGAGGAAATTAAGTCAATGCAAGCCACGGACAGTAAAAATAAGGTAGTTTATTGGGGAACGGGACGACGCAAATCAGCGGTCGCTTCCGTGCGTCTGGTGCCGGGGACGGGGGCAATTACCGTTAACGGTCGCGATGGAGAAACCCATTTTAACCGTATTCCCACCTATATCCAGACGATTAAGGCTCCTCTGGAGACCTTGGGACTGGAAAACGAGTATGATATCATCGTTAAGGCCGAGGGCGGTGGTTTGACCGGCCAAGCGGACGCGGTGAAATTGGGTGTCGCTAGAGCTTTATGTCAATTGGCCCCGGAAAATCGTCCTCCCCTCAAGAGTGAAGGTTATCTGACTCGGGATCCCCGGGCGAAGGAACGGAAAAAATACGGTCTTCACAAAGCGCGTAAAGCGCCTCAATACTCGAAACGTTAGGTTAATAGAGAGGTTTATTATGCCGAAAAAAATTCATCCTACTTGGTATCCGGAAGCTAAGGTGATTTGTAATGGTGAAGTGGTGATGACGGTGGGTTCGACCAAACCAGAAATTCATGTGGAGGTTTGGTCGGGTAATCATCCTTTTTATACGGGAACCCAGAAGATGATCGATACGGAGGGCCGGGTCGATCGCTTCTTGCGTAAGTACAAAATGGGCGATAAGTCAAGCAAAAAGGCTGATCAGAAATAATTCTTTACTTTTGCCTTTTTGACCCGGTGGGGAAATTTTTCCGCCGGGTTTTTTGCTATTTTTAGGCTGGTAGGGTCATTATCCTAAATCCGGTTATTAAAGACTAATTATTTATTCTCCCTTTTGCATCAGTGCCTGTCTTCATACAGCGTTTCTCATAAAGATGAAGTATAATCTGATGCGGTATTGGCGATCTCATACTGTTGCCTACACCCTATTTTTAGACTCGCTCCCAGATTTACTAGCACAAGTTGCTCAAAAAGTCAAGCAAATAAAAGATACAGAGCAGAGACAAAATTTTGTCAGTTGTACGGGACTTTTTTGCGCGTATTTAAAGGAAGGCAGCAGCTTTATTCGATAGAATCATAAAATTTTGCCTTACTATTTGGGTATCGGGATGATTTTCTCCTAATCTTTCTTGATAAATAGCAATAGCTCTCACATACAACGGTTCCGCTTCTGCGTATCTGCCTTGGTATTTGTATAATCCCGCTAAATTATTGAGACTGGCAGCAACATCGGGATGGTTTTCTCCTAATAGCTGTTCCCGCAGAGAAAGGGAGCGCTTATACAACGGTTCCGCTTCTATGTATCTGCCTTGGTATTTGTATAATCCCGCTAAATTATTGAGACTGGCAGCAACATCGGGATGGTTTTCTCCTAATAGCTGTTCTTTCAGAGAAAGGCATCTCTTAGACAAGGGTTCCGCTTCTGCGTATCTGCCTTGAAAGCGGTATAATTCCGCTAAATTATTGAGAATGGTAGCAAAATGAGGATGGTTTTCTCCTAATAGCTGTTCTATCAGAGAAAGGCATCTCTTACACAAGGGTTCCGCTTCTATGTATCTGCCTTGACTGAGGTATAATTCTGCTAAATTATTGAGAATGTTAGCAAAATAGAGATTGTTTTTTCCTAATAGCTGTTCTATCAGAGAAAGGGAGTGCTTATACAACGATTCTGCTTCTGTGTATCTGCCTTGGCATTGATATAATAGTGCTAAATTATTGAGACTGGTAGCAACAATGGGATGGTTTTCTCCTAATAGCTGTTTTATCAGAGAAACGGAGCGCTTATATAAGGGCTCCGCTTCTGCGTACCTGCCTTGGAATTCATATAACACTGCTAAATTATTGAGAATGTCAGCAACAATTGGATGGTTTTCTCCTAAGCGAGATTGGATTTCTTCACAACATTTTGTTAAGGTAACTGCTGCTAAATTATATTCTCCCTGTCCCTTATAAAACAAAGCTAACCCAAGAAACACCAAAATTAAATTATCTTCCGGGTTGGGAATATCATCTAACATGGTTTGACTGACAAGTTGCAGATGGGGAATTGCGGGAGTTACCGCTGCAATAATCTCCCTTGTGGGGGTTTGCGGGATAGTTTTAGCAATAGTTAACAAAGTTTCCACAAAAGCGCATCGATAAAGAGAATTTATCTGAGGAATTGCCTGTAATTGCTGTTGAAAAAATTCTCTCACGAGGGGATGAATCCGATAAAAAGAATAGTCCTCATCCACGGGTTGCATCAGATGAGAATTATCCAATTGTCCCCGCGCTTCTTCCAGTTCGCTTTCGGTAATTTCCGTGGATTTTGCCGTATATTCTAGCAACGTCCAAGCAATAGCCACCGGTGCGAATAAACTCAACAGCATTGCCACTTTTTGACCAGCAAAACTTAAATCATCCCAACTGATTTTAATTGCGGCTGCTACCCCTAAATGTCCATAATCTTTGTGGTTTCTTTCCTTGGTTAAAGCAGTATGAGCTAAATTTAATTTATCGCGTAAATGGCTAAACTTTAAATGACGATTTTTTGCTAAATATTCCCCCACTAACTCCACTGCTAAGGTTAAGCGTCCTAAAATTTCGTGACAAATCTGTTCTACTAAAGCTTTTTCTTGCTCAACTTTAGCAGTACCAACAATTTTGGTTAATAATTCTACACATTTATCTAAGGGTAAAACATCTAAAGCTATAGACTCAAATTCCGTACTAAGACACCTTTCCCTAGTGGTGACTAATATCTTAATCCTAGAATCTTTTGGTAACATTCGATCGGGAATTCTGTCGATATTGGGGACATCATCGAGAATTAATAATAATTTTCCCTGCTGAGGTAGCCAATTTTGCCAATACCAGTTCACTTGTTTTTCTAAAGATTCTTTTTTCAATATTTCTGGTAAAGATAGATAGGGAGCGGCTAATTTAACTATTTCTTCTGCTAAACCCGATAGTCGCAAGGATAACCAATATTGTCCCGCGTATTCCTGTTGGTATCGTTTCGCATATTCTAAAGCTAAAGCGGTTTTTCCTATTCCCCCTAACCCTTCTACTGCACAAACAATCACCCCTTGTTCTGTTTGCAATTGCTGATGAATTAAGGTTAACTCATCTTCCCTCCCGACAAAATTAACCGTACTTTTGCCCACATTACTAGGGATAGAGGGATTACTTACTTTTTTAGCCGATTTTTCACCCCTGCAATCAAAGGACGCTTCTTGACTCTCGCTGGCGACTAAATCCCATTTTTCCCGTTCAAAATACCGAATTAGTCGGCGTAAATCTTCGATTTGCTGCTTGATCCTAACTTTTTCTTCCGGTGCGATTGTGATTAAAGTGTTTCGCTTTCCCGCTAATTGTTCTTTCAAGCATTGAATATTGTCTTGGAGGTTTTGTAATTCGTCAGTAGCCATGGGAAAATAAGCTTAAATTAGCCAATTAATTCAATTATGATCTATTCATCTAGAAATGTCATTCCTTTGGCTGTCCCCCACTCCCCAACACCCAACCCCCTCACGGATCACAGAAAAAGCCTAGCTCAATCTGGAAATTTTGATTATGATCATTAAGTAATTGATTTGTATTTGTGATATAGATTCAAAGGAGAGAAACGGTGTCCACAGAAGTCATCGAAAAGCGTTCCACAGCGACAATCCGTAAACCAGCACCGCGTTATCGCGTTTTACTCCACAATGACGACTTTAACTCGATGGAGTATGTGGTTCAGAGTTTAATGCAAACGATCGCCGGTATGACGCAACCCCAAGCAGTCGATATCATGATGGAAGCGCACACGAATGGTACAGCCTTGGTGATTACCTGCATCCAAGAACACGCGGAATTTTACTGTGAAACCTTGAAAAATAAAGGTTTAACCAGCAGCATCGAACCCGATGAATAAAAGATTGCGGGTAATTGCCACTTACCCAGTCCCCCTGCGACTGGGAATTTTTATTTTGCTCTTACTTTTTCTCTGGTTGCCGATCGCACTTCCCCTCTATCACTTTTTTGCCACTAATGCTAATCTGGTCTCAATTTTGACCCTTTCTGTTCTCTATCTGGAATTTTTGGGGTTATCCCATTGGTGGGGACGGACAATTTATGGCGATGAGGGATTAGCCGATTATGGGTTGATTTGGCGAAGAAAAACGCTGATCGAGTTAATTAACGGGTTAGCGATCGGTTTATTTTTCACTTTCTCGCTTTTTCTGTCCCAAGCGTTCCTAGGTTGGTTAAATTTCTTACCCGCAAATCCCCAAATCAGCAAAATCATCCTGGAGGGGTTTTTAGTCGCTTTAGCGCTGGGTTTTGCCGAAGAATTGCTATTTCGGGGCTGGTTACTGGGAGAATTAGAAAAGGATTATCGTCCCGCTATCGCTCTAGTGATTAGTGCCTTAATTTTCGCTCTTGCTCACTTTATTAAACCTTTAGCCGAAATTATCCGCACTTTTCCCCAATTTCCTGCCTTAGTCTTGCTAGGATTGATTCTCGGTTGGGCAAAACGCGCCTGTGGTGGTAATTTGGGTAAAAGTATCGGTCTGCACGCGGGTTTAATCTGGGCATACTATATATTAAATGTGGGTCAGTTAATTAAATACACTGGTACTGTTCCCGATTGGTTAACTGGAATCGATAAAAATCCTTTAGCGGGAGTGATGGGTTTACTTTTCCTGACAATTCTCGCTATCTGGATCAGAAAAAAAGCAGTTTTGAGTGAACGATAGGGGATTAAATCAATTACTATAAAGGGGAAATTGCCCATGAGAGTTATAACCGATGAATCGATTATTATCTTTTCTAGAATATCGCCCGCGTTTGCGTAATATCCTATCTTTTTATTTCTCTCTTATCGTCATGCTGTTGATCGGTGTAGGCAAAGTCACGGCACAAGATTTAAATAAATGACGTAATCTTGTATTTTCTCCCTCTACCCTTGTCCTATAAGTTTTGCTAACAATCTGATCCCCGTCAGGGATAAATATTGGATACACTGGATTTCCATCACTTACCCAAAAATAACATTGCCAAAATGAGATAGCTTGCCATAAACGTTGAAATGTGTCTGCACTATGTTGCCGAAGGCACTCGCCTTGGGAGACCACCAATTACCCATCCAAGAATTCCATCTCGAAAGTGGTCAACAGCGTAATTTCAGTTCCGGTGCTGATTCGGATCATCTTTCAATTTGACAACGCCTAAAAATTTCACTTAACCCCTCTCCCAAGAGGGATAAACCCACCACCATCGTGGTCATTGCTAATCCGGGGAATAAAGTGGTCCACCAGATACCTGTAGATAAATCCGCCAAAGCTTCCTTGAGATCATGACCCCATTCCGGCACTTCTTCTGGTAATCCTAAGCCTAAAAAGCCTAAACCGCCTAAAACCAGGATCGCATCTGCTGCGTTGAGGGTAAAAAGAACCGGGACACTCTGGACGACATTAAAGAAAAGATATTTTGATAATATACGACCCGGTGTAGCCCCGATCGCTCGGGCCGCTTCGATAAATAACTCATTTTTAACGCTGGCGGTTTGATTTCTGACCACGCGAAAATATTGAGGAATATAGGCAATACTAACAGCGATCGCTACATTGAGGATACCACGACCCAAAACGAAAGCGAGAGCCACCGATAATAATAACCCCGGCAAGGTGTAGAGGGTATCCATGAGAAAGAGGAGAACGCGATCGATCTTACCTCCCAAATAACCGCTAATTAGTCCTAAAGGAACCCCGATGACTAAAGATAATCCTGTGGCCAAAAATACCACGGACAAGGCCGCTCGCGCCCCGAATAGGGTGCGGGAAAAGACATCATAACCGCGCACATTCGTCCCGAACCAATGGGCGGAACTGGGGGGTTGTAGGGGATAATTGCTTAAAATCTCGGTTGGATCCTGAATCAGGCCGATCGCTTGCAGAAGGGGCGAAAACAGGGCAATCAGGATAAAAATAATTGTCAATACCAACCCAACCCCTAGGAGCTTAGTGGTTAGGTTGGGTTTCAGAAAAGGATCGATCGGCAATTTAACAGGAGTCATCGACAAAATTCAGCCATGGCATAGAACGCTAATTGTAGAAGACAAGGCTAACCTGCGACAAGAGCAGTGTTTTTTTCAGACAGCCGGGGCCGAAACGACCATAAACCAGAGCAAGACTGCTAAAGCTAAAACAGTTAGTTTAATCAGGATATAAAGCAGTCCGTTGGGATAAAGGAGATCGTGAAACATATTACCTCCTCGGGAGAGAGTAGCGATTGTCCCTCTCTATCTTTGATCCTAAGTCTTTTTCTGTTCACCTGACGCACAACTTAACAAAACGTGCGATTATAGGGAAAAAGATTTTTTTTACTAGCTATGGCATTACTGACCACAGGAAAACCATTTATTCGCGATCTGGAACAATACGGCGCTTTAGGCGTTTACGCACCCTTAGAAGGGGGTTACGAGGGACGCTATCAAAGACGTTTGCGGGCCACTGGTTACAATGTCCTGCATATCACCGCTAGAGGTCTAGGGGATTTAAGTGCCTATCTTACCGGTATTCATGGAGTCCGTCCCCCCCATTTAGGTAAAAAAAATATTGGTCGGGAAGCAGCCGTGGGACCGGTTTATTTTATTCCTCCCATTGCTACCTATCAATTGGAAAATTTACCCCCCAAATCTAAAGGTTTAGTGATTTGGATTATTGAAAGTTTTGTTTTATCCTCGGAAGAAAAACAATACTTAATTAATCTTAGTCAACAGGAACCTCGGTTAAAATTTGTCCTCGAGTTGGGTGGGGAAAGATATTTCCGTTGGCAACCTTTGAGCAAATCCTTAATCGCTGCCTAAATTACCGAAATAACACGGGTACCGAAAGATATCCCCCTCAACCCCTCTCCCCGGAGAGGGAGACTTCAATTCTTGAGAGTTTGTTGTTCCTTTCTCACCCTTTGGTAGCTATTTATTTAAGTAGGGAGGCACAATTCTTTGTAGTATGGGTTAGCGGTAGCGTAACCCATGCGGGAGTTGGGTTTCATGCTTCAACCCAACCTACGTTCATCTTATATTTAATTCCACCCACCCACTTAATTTTCTTAATTTTGCGAGTTGGTCTAGGTGAATTTGCAATAATATGGGATATCGTTGCCGCAAAAAACCTAGGAGTTAGATCGTGACAGTAAGAGTTCGTATTGCCCCCAGTCCCACGGGAAATTTACACATTGGAACAGCGCGCACAGCCGTGTTTAACTGGCTTTTTGCCCATCATCACCAGGGTAAATTTATCTTGCGCGTGGAAGATACAGATTTAGAACGTTCTCGACCAGAATATACCGAAAATATTCAAGCGGGCCTACAATGGTTAGGATTGAATTGGGATGAAGGTCCTTTTTTTCAAACTCAACGCCTTAATTATTATCGTCAGGCGATTCAAACCCTGCTCGATCGAGGTTTAGCCTATCGTTGTTATTGTACCCCGGAAGAATTGGAAAAAATGCGGGAAGAACAAAAAGCCCGCAATCTTGCCCCCCGTTATGATAATCGTCACCGTTATCTCACCCCCGAACAACAAGCGCAATTCGAGCAAGGGGGGAGAAAAGCAGTAATTCGTTTTATTATTGACGATGATCGAGAAATTATTTGGCAGGATTTAATCCGGGAAAAAGTCATCTGGAAAGGTAGTGATTTAGGGGGGGATATGGTGATCGCTCGTACCTCGGAAAATGGGGAAGAAAACTTCGGTCAGCCTCTCTATAATTTAGCGGTAGTTGTTGATGATATCGATATGGCAATTACCCATGTTATTCGTGGGGAAGATCACATCGCTAATACGGCTAAACAAATTCTTTTATACGAAGCTTTAGGGGCAAAAGTGCCGGAGTTTGCCCACACTCCTTTGATCTTAAATCAGGAGGGTCGTAAGTTATCTAAACGGGATGGAGTCACTTCGATCGATGATTTCCGAAAACTGGGTTTTTTGCCGCAAGCTTTGGTTAATTACATGACTCTCCTCGGTTGGACTCCTCCCGATTCTACTGAAGAAATTTTTACCCTTGAAACGGCCGCTAAAGTGTTTAGTTTAGAACGGGTAAATAAAGCGGGGGCAAAATTTGACTGGACTAAACTGGATTGGATTAATAGTCAATATCTCCATCGTTTAACCGGTGAGGAATTAGTGCCTTTACTCCTTCCCTACTGGCAAGAAGCAGGGTATAATTTTGCGGCTGAAACCGATCGAGCTTGGTTGATCGGTTTGGCTACTCTCATCGGTCCGAGTTTAACTCGTTTAAGCGATGCTGTCGCTGAAAGTCGCTTACTTTTAACCCCTGTGGCTAATTATAATCAGGAGGCTTTAAGTCAATTACAATTAGAGGGAGTTAAGGATATTATCAAGGATATTCTCGCCGCTATTACTCCCGATTTGACTGGAGAAGTTGCTAAGGGAATTGTGGAGACAACAACTAAAACCCATCGGGTTAAAAAAGGTCTAGTAATGAAGTCTCTACGCGCCGCTTTGATGGGGGAGTTACACGGTCCAGATTTAATGCAGTCTTGGCTACTTCTCAATCAAAAAGGTTGGGATATATCCCGTCTTCAGCAAGCAGTAAATAGTTAAATTGATTGGCTATCAGTTATCAGAAAATTTCTCGTATATTAGGGTTGACAAATGCCCTAAGATTGCTATATACTTTCTAGTATAATGGGAATCCGTGTCGCCCTGCATACCCTGCTCGTGATCGATTACTGAGGGGACGGGGGCGGATTTTTCCCCTAGCTGTCAGGGACGATCTAGAAACTTTCTTAATTTTTAGGCATTATCCGCAACTTTTCCCTAAATATAGATTTGTTAATCTCCTGACAAAAAGCTATGGGTGAAAAAAAACGCATTGGACTTCTCACCAGTGGTGGCGACTGTGCGGGTTTAAATGCCGCCATTCGTGCCGTTGTCCACCATGCCAGTGGCAATTATGGCTGGGAAGTGGTGGGTATTCGAGAAGCAACTAACGGATTAGTTAGCCGTCCCCCCAAAACCACGATCTTTGATATTGAAGGAGTCGATCGCCTGTTGGTGATGGGGGGAACAATTCTCGGTACTACCAATAAGGGGGATCCCTTCGCTTTCCCGATGCCGGATGGAACCGTGATCGATCGCTCTCAGGACATCATCGACGGCTATCATAGTCTAGGACTGGATGCCCTGATCGGCATCGGTGGCGATGGTAGTCTGGCGATTTTGCGCCGTATTGCCCAACAGGGAGGCATTAATCTGATTGGTATCCCCAAAACCATCGATAATGATGTGGGAGCTACAGAAGTCTCCATCGGCTTCGATACAGCTACTAATATCGCTACAGAAGCCCTCGATCGCCTCCATTTTACCGCCGCTAGTCATAACCGGGTGATGATTCTAGAAGTTATGGGTAGAGATGCCGGCCATATCGCCCTGGCTGCCGGTATTGCGGGGGGGGCCGATATCATTCTCATTCCCGAAATTCCCTACCGATTAGAGAAGGTCTGCGAGAAGATCCGGCAACGGCAGCGTATGGATAAACAGTTTTCTCTGATTATTGTCTCCGAGGCTGTGCGTACCGAAACCGGCGATCGCCTAGTGCAAAAGAAAGCCCTAGGGGAAGATCGTCTCGGGGGTATCGGTCGCTATTTAGCCGAAGAAGTTGCCAGGGAAACCGGGGCCGAAACGAGAGTGACTTTCCTGGGCCACATTCAACGGGGGGGCATTCCTTCTCCAATGGATCGCCTACTGGGGGCGGCTTTTGGTGTGGCGGCCGTGGATCTGATCGCCCGGGGAGAATTCGATCGCATGGTGGCCTGGCAAAATCGGCAAGTGGTCAGTGTTCCCATTGAGGAGGCGATTAAAACCTATCGCATCGTCGATCTCGAAGAAACTTTAGTCAAAACCGCCAGGGGTTTGGGTATTTGTCTAGGGGATTGAGATTAAATCTAGGGGAATCGGTGCGAGAATTAACCCTTAAGTAGGTAGGTGTTAAAAACGATCAGTTCCCCCCTTATCAAGGGGGGATTAAGGGGGGATCGAACCTAAAATCTATCTTCAATTTAATTATAACCAGCTACTTAATTATCGCCCTTTCCCCACTGATTAAAATTACCCCTCAAATAAAGATAAACTCTGATAATTATTTTTCGGCAATTTCGCCAGTAAATCTAAATGATTAATAGTTCGGTTAATGTAGCAGAAAGATTGTTAGAAATCAACCATCTCGATCGAGAATTATTTAATTATTTTCAAGACAAATTACTTGATTCTGAGCAATTATCTCGTACTCTAGTGAGTTTTCAAGGCAATAAGAACCAACCAGTTTATCGCTGGTATAAATATAAAGAGGGTTTTTCCGTTGATCTGATAGTTTATCTCCTAGAAAAATATGGTATCAAACAAGGAAAAATACTAGACCCTTTCGCCGGCAGCGGAACAACTTTATTTGCGGCGGCGGCTAGGGGTTTATCAGCAGATGGAATAGAACTATTGCCGATTGGACAGGAATTAATTATTACTAGACAAATTTTAGAAAATGGCTTAAATAGTGATGATATACATCGTCTAGAGTATTGGTCTAACCATAGCCTTTGGCAACAGGTAGATGACAAAGTTAAGTTATTAGAATTACCAATTACTCAAGGAGCATATCCCCAAGAAAATCAGGCTTGTATAGAAAGTTACTTAGGGTTGATTGCCCAAGAGAATGAGCGAGTGCAAGCGATCTTAAAATTTGCCTTACTTTCTATTCTCGAATCAATTAGCTATACTAGAAAAGATGGTCAATACCTCCGTTGGGATTATCGTTCTGGTAAACAACAGGGTAAAAATATATTTGACAAAGGAAAAATTTTAGACTTTAAAACTGCCCTACATAGCAAGTTACGAGAAATTCTCGCAGATTTAGAGCCTAGTCAGCAACAATTGGAACTTTTTTCTAGAGATTATTCTCGGGGAAAAATTCAACTATATCAAGGTTCTTGTCTTGAGATTTTGCCAGAGATTTCCTCAGAAAAATACGATTCTATTATTACTTCTCCTCCTTATTGTAATCGCTATGATTATACTCGTATCTACGCTTTGGAATTGGCTCTATTGGGAATAGATCAACTACAATTAAAACAATTACGTCAACAAATGCTTAGTTGCACTGTTGAAAATAAACCCAAGGAGTTACTAAAAATAAATGAACATTGGTCGCCAGCCATTGCCATAACTGATCGTCAAAAATTATTAGAGAGTATCCTGGGTTATTTAGAGGAATTAAAATCAAGCAAGGCCTTAAATAACCATGGTATTCCTCGGATGATTAGGGGGTATTTTCTGGAAATGTCTTGTCTAATTTATGAATGTTTTCGGGTTATGAAATCCTCTGGTATTTTTTGTATGATTAATGATAACGTTCGTTATGCGGGAGCTAGTATTTCTGTAGATTTAATTTTGTCAAAAATCGCCGAAGAAATTGGATTTAAAGTAGAAAATATTTTAGTAGTTCCTCAGGGAAAAGGTAATAGTAGTCAGCAAATGGGATCTCATGGTAGAGAATCTTTAAGAAAATGTATTTATGTGTGGAGAAAGCCTTAATGGAAAAACCCTATCTCTTGCATTTAAATCAAAGTTGTGATTTGGAGACTACCTATGAAGCTATCCGTTCAGGATTTATTGCTCTAGCCTTAGAAAAAAATCAGAGAGCTACTCCTTTAATTGCAGAAGCAAGAACCTTAAAAATTATTGCCCAAACCGTAAACAATCCTAGAGATTTACTAAACATCCCAGATATTCAAGCGGCTTTATTAACTGCATCGGGAATTTCTGATAAAGCTAAAAATTATTTACATCCCCAAGACAAGGTAGAAGCAATTCAAGAATTAATTGTCAATTTTCTGGAACCTGCGGGGACTAATTTTGTCGAGGAGTTAGTCTATAGATTTCTATTGATTCGGGGTGACACTTTAGGAGGAATAATGAGAAACGCGGGTGGCTCCTTAGCTCAAAGTAAATTTACTCGTTCTCTATTAGCAACTTTAAGAGTAGCAGGGATTGCTTATGATTGGCTCAATTCCAGTAATAATCAATGGAGAGAAGCTGAAGAAATGACACCTAATCTAGAAATCTTGGTTAGAGGTGTTAGCTGGTTAAATAACAGCCAACCAAGAACAATAATTTATAATGTCAATGTTCCCATTGTTAATAACAACAATATTGATTTGTGCCTTTTAAAATGTGATTCGACGCAATTAGCTAATCAAAAAATCAAAAAACAAACCTTACAATCTGCTGATTTATACATTGCTTTGGGAGAATTAAAAGGTGGGATTGATCCCGCAGGAGCAGATGAACATTGGAAAACTGCTCGTACTGCTTTGCAGAGAATTGATGATGCTTTTAGAAAAATCTCTAAGCATCCTTATACTTTTTTTATCGGCGCTGCTATTGAAACAAAAATGGCTAGGGAAATTTATCGGCAATTAGAGACGAAAAAACTCACCAATGCCGCTAACTTAACCAATGATAATCAACTGGTTTCAATTATGCGTTGGCTATGCCATCTTTAAGCTTAATTAATATTTAGAAAATTACCAATCAAATAAAGAAGTTATTTCACCATTAAGATAACTGCTGTAATTAACTTCCGTTATGGCATAAAATTACAATATCTATTAAATTTTACGCTATCGATCCAAAAAATCTTTTTCTACCACAAGAAACTACTTTTGAGCAATTAATTAATAAAATTTAATAAGTAGAAGCACAGGCAAAAAATAAAACCCCCTCAACTGACTGAATGAAGGGGGATTTATGGTATTTTTGTAAGCAATTCAGCCGACTTTTATGGCTTCAGTTTGCGCTTGAGGGTTGAAGCTGCGCCGAGAGTGCCGAGGGCGAGGAGACTGAAAACAGAACTGGATTCTGGTACATTAACTTTACTGAGTTTAATTTCAGTAATCTGAGTGGACCATTCCGTACTACCAGCAGCAAACTCCTGGAAAGTCCAGAAAGTTCTCCCCGTCGGATCAGAAGGGTCGAGGACAGTAGCACTGTAGTCGCCCCAGCGGTTGAAACCACCGCTTGATATTTCGTAAGAGGCAGACCCCTGCTTCAGAAGCAGACGATTACCAAAGGTTGTCGTTCCGCCAGAATCTTCACCCACTACCGCACAACTGCTAATAAATAGGTTAGGTCCCGAACAACTAAAACCGATGACCACTTCCCTTTGATCATTGACCGCGAGGGAGCCATAGTAATAATCTTCTTGTCCAGTCGGATCATAAATTAATCCCTCTTGGCGGAGCGAATTGGTATTAGCATCAATCTCAAACCAGCGCAGTGCCGAAGATGCTCCACTGACAGGACTTTTTACTGTTTGAACACCCCAGAAGGAATTATAGCCTAGAGAGTCGAGTTGATAAACCACATTGGAACTGAAGCGAGTATCTCCGGTATCGACGTTATCCGGTCCGCCTAGTTGTCGCGCCGTCAGCGGATCAACATAGCGGGTAACAGATATAAATCCTCCACTCGTGCTGAGTGTTGCTGTGGCTGGGTTTCCGGCAATATCTGATCGCTTGAAGAAGCCAGCCGGGGTATTGTAGGCGGATAATAAGGGATGGGGGTTGTTGCGGTTGTCCAGGTCAACCACTGGCTGGACAGTGAAGCCAGTATTATTGGGGTTGTTATTTTGGAAAATTGTCCTGGCGTTGGGGTTTCCTGCTATCAGTTGCGCTTTATCGAAGGTGAGGATAGTTGTTGTGACAGTACCTGAACTAATGGGATGCATATTGGCAGAGAGGGTGACACTCTGTCCGTTGAAACCCCTGGTGTCAAAATCAGCCCAGCGGGTGTTAGCGGGAGTATCGGCGGGAATAGCATAGCCATTCCAACCGTCCAGTGGATTGGATGACTTAGAAACAGCAACCAGGAAATTGTTGATCCCCCCACCATTGTCCACCGACGCAGCAAACCAGCGCCCACTGAAGGGGTCGTAATTTACTCTCGGATCGAAAGCGAAACTACCCGAAGGTGTTACTCCTGCATTCTGCCAGAATTGGTCGAGGGAGATGCGGCTTAGAACGGAGCCACTTTTGTTATAAACGGCGTAGGAACCGTTAATTAGCTCGACGATGTGATCTTGTCCGACTGCTCCCATCGTATCTGGAGGATAAAATAAGCCACTTTGGGAGCGGGAAGTTCCCGTGAAGTTTGTTCCCACTGTTACAACTGTTGTTGCTTGTGCTGTCATCGAGATAGCAAGGGTACTCATGCTTGCGATCGCAAATGAAGTCAAAGTCGTCTTTGCTCGAAAATTTTGCATAAATAAATTTAGCATCCCATGAACCGACTTTCCAAAACTTGCATAATTGTTGCAAAAAAAAACTTTACTACAATACCATTTTTCTTTATTCTTGGCAGGTATCTTGCCCCCCGATGTCGGGGGGGCAGGGGGGGTTAGGGGTGAGGGCAATTAACCATCTCTGCCATTACTTGTGAAAAATGGTATAAGCTATATTTTTAGGTTCTTCCTTACTTGGTATGGTTCGATAGGGGGGCATAAATCGACTAAATCCTTATCTGGCAAGAGACTTAATTGATTAGTTCGCTCTAGAGCAAAAACAATTGATAAAAATCGCTAAATGCCTTTCTATGTAAGGGTTCCATCCCTTATAACCCCCGTCCATTGCATAACACAAACCGAAGAGCCAAAAGGAATGACTAGAGTAGAAACGGCGGCTAAGTTTTTGAGCATTCTAACTTCTCTTTTTTGCTAAATATTTTAATTGCGATCGCACTTTAGCGCCCAGGTGAAGCAACAGCCCAACCCAAGACAGAAGGCAGATAACAGAACAATACACATTCCCCCCCCCACAACTGTATTAAAAGCTACAATTTAATAAATCTTTACATTCCTCTCCCCTTAGTCCCTCGCCTTCGGGAGCGATAGGTTAGCATAGAGTGGGTGAAAACAATTTTTCTCCATTGATTTCGGGTGTCTCATGCGTATTCAATGGGATGAAGCCAAACGACAGCGAGTTTTAACAGAACGTGACATTGACTTCACTCGGTGGTGGTGATTCGGTAGTAGTGATGGCGGCTTAATCCTTTGCTTTGCTGTGCGTTGTAGTCATGGATAAAATACCAAAGGGTTCCCCAACGTGATTCTCCATTTTTTTAGAGAAAGATAGACTCTCTCTCACCAGCCGAGAAATCCTTTGTCG
>NZ_JAPZSR010000403.1:0-27386 GCF_027531875.1 Microcystis sp. LE19-84.1B
TATGGTTCTTGGATGGGTTATGTTTCCCTGCGTCATACCTATCTTATCGATCCGCAAGGGATTTTAAAAGAGATTTATTTAGGGGTAAATCCTGCCATTCACAGTGCCGAAGTTTTAGCACGTTTAGAGGAATTACAGGCGACTTCATAAAAAAAATCCCGACCACGATTTTTTCATCGGTGGGGGATATAGACTAACAACCTTAACCGAGATAATCAGGACTAATTGCAATTATCGTCCTTATCACCCTTACAGTCTCGGTTTTGTAAAATTAGCGGCGAAGAGGAACGGTCAAAATGGTTATCTTGACTATTAACCGCTAAAGTGTGAGGAATTGAACCTAACAGCAAGGAGGCCACAACAAACAAGGTTAACGAGATTTTCATGGTTTTACTCCCTTAGACACTATCAGGTAATTGACCTACTTTTACCATAAGGCCTTCCTTCTCGGATGTCAGTCCCATTGCCAAGAGGGAAAAAGGGGTTAACATGGAAAAAAAGGGAATATAAGTAGAATAAAGTAGAACGGGATGAAACCACAGGGATGGGACGAGTTTCTCAAACATCTAGCTAGAGAATACGGTGTTCAAGGCAAATTAAAGGAAATTTTTTTAGTTCGTTTTGCCTACGAAAATTGGCGCAAACCGGATGAGGAAATTTGGGAAATGGCCGAGGCTGCCAGCCATGAAACCTATAAAAAACAGATGACTAAAATCTATAGCTATTTCTCGGCAGATAAAGATAATGGCTGTCCCGAACTCGAATTAGGTAGTAAAGGGCCGGGTAAGTTCCAAATCCTCCGAGAATGGTTCAAAGATATCAAATATCCTCAATGGAAAAATCACCCCACCCCGATACTAGCAGAAAAATCAGTTATAGATACTTATATTAGCCGCCCTCCCGTCGAAAGCGACTGTTATCAAGAAATTAATCGTCCAGGGTCACTCATTCGCATTAAATCCCCTGAAAAGACTGGTAAAACTTCTCTCCTTAAACATCTGCTCGCTCAGGCAGATAGTTGGGGACATAGCACAGTTTATATTAATTGTCAAGTGGCAGAAAAGGCGATGTTTGCCAGTTTAGACCGATTTTGTCGCTGGTTTTCGGCAAATGTCAGCCGAGAATTGGGTTTAAAGCCGCAATTAGATGAATATTGGGATGAGGAACTATTTGGCAGTTTAATCAGTTGTCAAACCTATTTTCAGTCCTATCTTTTGGAACAGATTAACAGACCTCTTTTTTTGGCCCTAGATAATTTAGACAGAATTTTCGAGTATCCGGACATCGCTAGGGATTTTTTGCCGCTTTTGCGCTGTTGGCACGAAGAAGCTAATAATTTGGAAATCTGGCAAAATTTGCGGTTAGCGATTGCTAATTCCACGGAAATCTATATTCAATTGGACGCTAATCAATCTCCCTTTAATGTCGGCCGCGCGATTAAATTACCCGGTTTTAGCCTCGAACAACTGGAAAACTTGGCTAGTAGCTACGGATTGCCTAAAAATGACGATAATCAGCGTTTTATTAGCGATTTAATCGCTCTAGTCGCTGGTCATCCCTATCTTAGCCGTTTGGCCCTGGAAGCGCAGGTGCGCGGGGAAAAAAATATTCTCCCTAATGCTGCTACCCAAGGGGGAATTTATGCGGCACACCTGCGTCATCACTGGGATAATCTGCAAAAACAGCCGGAATTATTGACAGGGATGGGGGAAGTGGTTAATTCTTCCGATAAGGGAGCGCGATTAGAACCGATTACTGCCTATAAACTGGAAAGTATGGGTTTAATTCAGCTAAAAGGCGATCTAGCCCAGCCTAGCTGTCAATTATATCAGCTTTACTTCCGAGACGAACAAACCGGCAGCGATCTCTAGTAGATAATTAGACACCGATAAGCATCCGGTGCGCTCAAAGATTGTTCAACTTGCTAAAGATTGTAGTTCGGAAGTGCCATAAACTCTAACGATTTTGTCTTGGCAGGCCGTGGCGATATAATTACCGTCGGGACTAAAACAAACGGAATAGATTTTTTGGGGATGGGGAATAGAAATAATGGCTTTTCCTGCTTTTAAATCCCATAATTTTAAGCTTTTATCATCACTACCACTGGCTAATAGTTGATTATTAGGACTAACACTAACTGAATTGATATGATCACTATGTTCGCTGAGAGTTTTTACCTCTGTACCTCTTTTAATATCCCAGATTTTAATGGTTTTGTCTTTGCTGCCACTGGCTAAAAATTTGTTATTACTGCCGAAATCTACCGATAAAATACCTCCAAACCAATCGGAATGACCTTTTAAGGTAATACTGCTTTTTTCTCCCAGATTCCAGATAATTACCGTTTTGTCATTTTCGCCGCCACCACTGGCTAAAAGTTGACCATTTTGACTAAATTTAACTGTTAGAACTTTATCGCTATGACCTTGTAATGTGGCAAGAATGTCTCCGGTTTTTGCTGACCATATTTTCACGGTTTTATCTTCACTACCACTAGCAATAATTTCCCCATCGGGATGAACAGCTACTGCTGTAACTTTATCTTGGTGTCCCGTTAAGGTAGAGATTAATTTTTTAGTTTCCAGTGACCAAATTCTTAGGGTTTGATCATCTCCTCCACTAACCAAAAATCCTTGACAGGGACTAAAAGCAACAGAGTTAACTCCCTTATCCCACCAACCAGCTTTTTCATGTCCTTGTAAAATAAATTTTTGATTTTTTTGCCAATCCCAAACAATAACAGTTAACTCGTTATCTCCACTAGCCAAAAGTTTACCATCTTGGGAAAAAGTTAGACATTTAACTTCACCTTCATGGCCTTCTAAGGATTTAAAAGATACTAAGGGATTAAACATAGTGAAAACATTAGTTAATCAAGATTTTTCGGCATTACCAGATATTAGTTTTTCTCTGGGGGACTACTTCATCCCTGAGATAACTTTTTCCGATCACCACAAGTACGGGGAAGCCATTCTTACCTAATTATAACTAATTATAGCGTTTCTCGTCAAGGAGATTCATAGCTGATAAGTACCCGTTGACAATCCTAGTCGCAGGGTGGGTGAGGGGACAATAATCGAAAAAATTGCCCGATAAATATAAGTATTCGCCGTAACCTAGCCAAAAAAGGCTGCTATTTAGGGACGTTATAGGGTAAGATTAACCATTAGGGTGGAGTTTATTGCCAATTTTAATCTTGTCCTAACCGAGCAAAATTGACAATTGAATCTGTAATTTTAAAAATATCTATCCCGTCAATCTCATCTAACCGCAAATGCTTAAAATTTTAGTTGATGGTACACCGATAAGACAAAATCCTAGTGGAATTGGATTATATGCTTATCACCTGATTGCCGAATTAGCTAAATTACAAAATCAAGAAAACTTTTCCCTGTCCCTCTGTTTTCAACCATCGGTAAAAAACTGGCTGCGGGGTAATCTTTCTATTCCTGAAAAACTACAATCCTATCCAGAGGTTAAATGTTTACCAATTCCCGTCAGTCTTAGCAATATCTTAACCCGATTTCCTAATCCTCTAATTCCCTATCTAGAAAACTTTCTTGATTCTCCCGATATTCTCCACGGATTGGATCATGTGGTGTATCCTTGTCGTCAGAGTCGCAAAGTTATGACTATTCATGATGTTACTTTTATTAAATATCCTGAGTTTGTCACGGGGATTGTCAAAACCTACACCCAACGGATTAAACAATCTCTACAATGGACAGATTTAGTTATTGCTAACTCCGCAAGTACCAAACGAGATATTATCGAATATTTAGATGTGAACCCAGAGAAAATTTTTGTTACTCCCCTCGCAAGTCGTTATTCTTCTCTCCCCAATACTCCCTCATCTCTAACTATCACTAAACCCTATTTACTCTTTGTTAGTACCCTAGAACCACGAAAAAATATTATTAATCTTATCACCGCTTTTAACTATCTCAAGGACAGGTATAAATTAGACCACAATCTGATTCTGATTGGCAAAAAAGGATGGAAGTATCAACCAATTTTCGATAAAATATCTCAGTCTCCCTTCCGAGATAGTATCCAACATCTTGATTATCTTGCTGATGACTTAGTTGCGGATTATTATCAAAAGGCCGATGTTTTTGTCTATCCTTCTTTTTATGAAGGTTTTGGATTACCAGTTTTAGAAGCGATGACTTTAGGTTGTCCCGTCGTAACTGCTAATACTGCATCCTTACCCGAAGTCACGGGAGACTCAGCAATATTAATTAATCCCGATAATCCCCTAGAAATCGCCGCAGCAATCTATCAGGTGATTAGTGATACCTATCTCCGTCAAGAATTAATCACTAAAGGAAAAAAACAAGCAGTAAAATTCTCTTGGCAAAAAACCGCACAAGCTACTATAAAAGCTTATCGTTCTCTTTTATAATAAGTAAGTAGTTATCATTAAATTGAAGATAGATTTTGCCTCTGATCCCCCCTTGATAAGGGGGGTGCTGATCCCCCCTTAATCCCCCCTTGATAAGGGGGGTGTCTGACAACTTTTAACACCTACCTACTTAACTAGCTAATATCTATGAATAAAAATAATCAATTATTAATCAATCTCGCTTTTCTCGGTACTAAATATACTGGGTTGACTACCTATACTAAAAATCTCATTCCTCAATTAGCTAACTTAAATCCTACCCTAATCACTTCTAATAGTTACCCAAATTTTAACACCTATCCTGTGTCGGCAAACCTCACCCAAGAACAGGGAACTAAAGGCAATATTAGGCGCTTAATTTGGACAGAAACCCAACTCTATCAAACCTATCAACAATTAAAGTCTTCCCTGCTATTTACTCCCATTCCCGAAGCACCTATTTATGGAAATTGCCGCTATATTGTCACAGTCCATGATTTAATTCCCCTGCGATTTCCGAAATTTTCTCCCCTAACTTTTTATAATAAATACTATTTACCCCAAGTCCTGAAAAAAGCCACACATATTATCGCTGTTTCCCAAGCAACGGCCGCCGATATTAATAAGTTTTTTGACATACCTCTTGACAAAATAACCGTGATTCTTTCTGGATATGATTCTCAAAATTTTCGTCCTCTAAATCTGGCGACTCGTCCCTATTTTCTCTATCTTGGTCGTTATGATCCTCATAAAAATCTCGCTCGTTTAATTACTGCTTTTTCCCAAATCGCTCCCGAATATCAATTATTAATTGTCGGTCAATTTGACCCCCGTTTTACCCCGGCTCTACAGCAACAGGTAGAAGCATTATCAATCTCTCAACGAGTGCAATTTTTAAACTATGTTTCCTATGAAGAATTGCCGCAACTTTTAAACCAAGCAACTGCTTTAGTTTATCCCTCCCTTTGGGAAGGTTTCGGATTACCTGTACTAGAAGCGATCGCCTGTGGAACTCCTGTAATTACTTCTAATCTTTCCTCTCTCCCGGAAGTCACAGGAGATGCGGCAATTTTAATTAATCCCTATAGCATTGATGAGATGAGAGAGGCAATGCAGCAAATCGCTACTGATGAACAATTACGCCTTAAATTAAAATCCCTGAGTCGCCAACGCGCCGAGCTTTTTAGTTGGGAAAAAACTGGACAAGAAACTGCAACAATTCTGCAAAGTTTTCTCTAAAAATGGTGACAAAAAAACTGATCAATCATTGTAGGATGGGTTATACTAAATCCGTTGAGTAACGCACAGAAAACGGGTTTCTCGGAGAAACCCGTTTTCTACAGAATAAATAATCAGTTTTTAATAACTAGATTTAGCATCAACTCATAGTAGATGGATTCATGAATCCATCTACCTGGGGGGGAGATTAAGTGTTACTTCCTATATATTATTGTGCCATTCTTCGGGAATTTGAGCAACTTTTTCCTTACCATTAGGCTGATGAATAGGTTTTCCTAAAGGACGAATTTTGAGATTTCCTTGCAAATAAGCGGCGATTCTTTCCCTGGCAATTTTCACATATTCTGCTTCTTTTTCACTCCCCATAACTCGACGATTGTGCATAATACTAGCAATCAGAGAAGTTCCAACCCCAGCAAAGGGATCAAAAACCCAATCCCCCTCATTTGTCAAGGCTAAAACACATCTTTCTACTAATTCGATTGGATATTGACAAGGATGGATAGTTTTCTCTGGATGATTAGATTTAACGTTAGGAATATCCCACAGTAACTCATCCCATTCTTGTGCCAAAAACTCCCAAACATCGCTAGGATTTTTCCCTAAAGGATTACCAGAGGGTTTACCGATATTTTTACCTTTAAAATGACGCTTACCGGGGTATTTAGCGGGGATTCTCACTGGATCAAGATTAAAGGTATATTTATCGGTTTTTGTCAACCATAAAATAGTTTCATATCTGCCAGAAAATCTTTTAGAAGTATGTAATCCATGGCCAAAATGCCAGACAATTCTATTTCTTAAAAAGAAACCCATTTGTTTAAATAGCTGATAATAAAAAATATCTAAAGGATAAACTTCTCCCTCTTGAACAAAATTTCCCACCTGCCAGCAAATACTACCATTATCTTGCAATATCCTAGAGAATTCTCGCAGAATTTTGGTCTGGGTTTCCAGATAAGTATCCAAAGAGATTTTTTTTTCGTAGTCTTTTCCTAAATTGTAGGGAGGAGAAGTAATAATCAAGCTCACAGAATTATCTGGTATAGTCTTGATAAAATTATTGCTATCTCCTTGATAAAGAATTATTTCGGCATCAGGTTGATAAAAGTCTCGCACTGATTTTGATTGAGAAAATAAGGGCAACTGATTCATAGACAATTTAGCAGAGAAGAGCCACTTTTAATTAGGGTTTGCGGCAAAAAGTTTTTCCTGGGGGCAGGGTGTGACCCCCCCAACCCCCCCGACATCGGGGGGGCAGGTGGGGTGTGGGGTGTGGGGTTTTACCCATTTTACATCCAATATTCAAGAGAGCCAGTTTTTTCAAACAATTAATGTCATCTGTAGCCAGCAAAGATAAGTAGCTGGTTATAATTAAATTAGAAATGGATTTTAGGTTCGATCCCCCCCTGCCCCCCTTGATAAGGGGGGTGCCGATAGGCGGGGGGATCTGAAAGTTTTTAATACCTATCTACTTATAACAAAAATTCTACTTTTTTAGATAAAAATCGGGAAGAAAGTTTTAACTGTTTTCTATTCTTCCCTTAACTCAGATTAGCTCAAACCCGGAACGCACTCACCTAATTCCACTGTAAAAGGCTGCCAAGGACGAGGATCAATTACCTTTGTCGGCAAGTCATGGGATGTTAATAATTCTTGAAAAGATTCGGGACTACCCCCAGCACTTAACACCGCCATCAATAATCCTTTAAACTCGATATCACCACCGGCAGCCGTAGAAATAATATATTCGGGCTGCAAGCGTTGACAAACTGCTAAGGCACTTTCTTGTCCTTTGATTACTGGTCCGAGGAAAGGTATTTTTAAGTCAATCAAAGGAGTGATAATCACGGAGATTTTACCAAGAGAATCGAGGCTAGGAGAATGATAACCGTGGGGTTCGTAGTAGATACTCTGATTTGTCGCTAATTCCTTGATAACATAACCATTTTCCACCAGAGTCGGCCCGACTGGAGAACCGGGGACAGCAGTAATTTCGATCGCATTGTCAAAGATATAACTAGCACCGTGGGTTAAAGGGATGCGATGGGTATAATTGAGCGCTCGAACCACTTTTTCGGCATTTGGAGAAGCTACCACGGGAATTTGGCGATCGAGTACCTGTAAAGTGGGAGGATGAGCGTGATCTTCCAAACCTTGGGAGAGAAGAATCAGATCGATATGTTCGG
Organism: Microcystis sp. LE19-84.1B; assembly: GCF_027531875.1. NCBI lineage: Bacteria > Bacillati > Cyanobacteriota > Cyanophyceae > Chroococcales > Microcystaceae > Microcystis > Microcystis sp. LE19-84.1B. The sequence goes on from NZ_JAPZSR010000403.1 coordinate 7,813, forward strand.
GAATGGCATGATTAGCGGTTTTTTTGCCCTCAAATAGCCAAGTTAAATTGCCAAAAGTCAGGGAACCTACCAACCAAGGATCGAGAAGCAGGCGTTTTCCCCCGATTTCGATTAACCAAGAATTACTATCAAGCCAAGTTAACTGCATATAACAAGAATGAGGATTTTCTTAATTTAATTTAACATTACCATTAATTTTTCTGCGCTTGGGGGTTTTTCAGTCATCAGTGAATGCCATTCATAGCAGTTATCTTAATGGTGAGGTAGGAAGTCTCTGGTTTTAGGGAACAGGCAACAGTAGCCAGTCGTTCGGGGATGATACCAAATTAAGTAGCTGGTTATAATTAAATTAAAAATGGATTTTAGGTTCGATCCCCCCAACCCCCTTGATAAGGGGGGTGCCGATAGGCGGGGGGATCTGAAAGTTTTTAATACCTATCTACTTGGGTTACACTTCATCTTGAGGAGAAACGCTGTAACACTCCTCACTTAATGCTGTTCACTGAAAACCCAAATCTGATCACTGATTACTGATTACTGATCACTGATCACTGATTAGTCAAGGCTTAAGAAATAGGGAAAGTTTAGCTATCTTAGGGAAAGTAGGCGCTAAAAGGGGAAGAAGAACGCATCAGCTGAGACTGAATTTCTATGACTAAACGTACCTTCGGTGTTATCGGACTAGCTGTCATGGGAGAAAATCTCGCTCTCAATGTGGAGAGTCGGGGTTTTCCCATCGCTGTTTACAATCGCACCGCCAGCAAAACTAAAGAATTTATGGAAACTCGCGCCGTCGGCAAAGATGTCAAGGCGGCCTATAGTTTAGAAGAATTCGTCCAAATTTTAGAGCGTCCCCGCAAAATTCTGGTCATGGTAAAAGCAGGCCCGCCGGTGGATGCCGTGATCGAACAATTAAAACCCCTTCTCGAAGAAGGAGATATGATTATCGATGGCGGTAACTCCCTCTACGAGGACACGGAAAGACGCACCCGCGACCTAGAATCGACCACTAAACTGGGTTTTGTCGGCATGGGAGTCAGTGGTGGCGAAGAAGGCGCTCTGCACGGTCCTTCCCTGATGCCGGGGGGTACAGAGTTCGCCTATCGGGAATTAGAGCCGATTTTAACCAAAATTGCCGCCCAAGTCGATGATGGTCCCTGTGTCACCTATGTGGGATCTGGTGGTGCGGGCCATTATGTGAAAATGGTTCACAATGGCATCGAGTACGGCGATATGCAGTTAATTGCGGAAGCCTACGATGTGCTGAAAAATGGTCTAGGACTAAGCAATCAGCAGTTACAGGAAACTTTCGCCGAGTGGAATCGCACCGATGAGCTTAATTCTTATTTAATTGAAATTACCGCCGATATCTTTAAGTATGTTGACCCAGAAACCGGTCATCATCTGGTAGATTTAATCTTGGATTCGGCGGGACAAAAGGGAACAGGACGCTGGACTGTGTTAAGTTCTTTGGAGTTGGGGGTGCCAATTCCGACCATTTATGCTGCGGTTAATGCTCGCGTGATGTCCGCTTATAAGGATGAACGGGTGGCCGCCGCCAAAGAGTTACCCGGACCTGGGGAAACCTATCCGGGGGATGCGGCACTATTTGTGGATAAGGTGCGTGATGCTCTTTACTGCTCGAAAATGTGTTCCTATGCCCAGGGTATGGCTTTAATCGCTAAAGCTTCTCAGGAGTTTAACTATAATATCAGTCTGCCGGAATCGGCCCGGATTTGGAAGGGGGGCTGTATTATTCGGGCTAGTTTCTTGGATAAAATTCGCAAAGCTTTTGCGGAAAATCCGGGGCTGCCGAATTTGTTGTTAGCGCCGGAATTTAAGCAAAGTATCCTCGATCGCCAAGAAGCATGGCGTGAGGTGTTAGTCTTAGCTAATAAGTTGGGAATTCCTGTCCCGGCTTTTAGTTCTTCTTTGGACTATTTTGATAGTTATCGTCGGGCCAATTTACCGCAAAATCTCACCCAAGCACAACGGGATTATTTTGGCGCTCATACCTACGAACGTACCGATAAACCCAGAGGTGAGTTTTTCCATACGGAATGGATGACTGAATCCTAAAGCTATCTAATATCTTCTCCCCTTTTTATTTCCGTTAAAAAGGGGAATTTTTTGGCTATCGGTTACGAAATTTCGATAACCCTTGAGCAATTTGTTCGGCAGTCAAGCTCCAACCTCGATTGACAGGGACTAAAAGAGAGCCGGTGCTGAGAACTAAGTCCATGGTTGCCGATCGCTTCTAGGTGTTGAGCAGTGCCATAACCCTTGTGACGAGGGAGTCCATAATCGGGATAGCGTCTGTGCCAACGAGTAATTAAGTCATCGCGCCAGACTTTGGCCACGATACTAGCCGCCGCAATTACCGGCGATTGTTGATCTCCCTGAATTACCGCCTTTTGGGGGATTGACAAATCTTTAATAATGTGCTTGCCATCGATCAAACAGAGACTGGGGGAAAGGGGTAATTTCCCGATAGCTCTGCTCATTGCCAGTAGGGAAGCATGAAAAATATTCAAGCGATCGATCTCTTTCACCGTAGCATAACCGATGCGACAAACAAAATCCCGTTGTATTTGCTCGCTCAATTTTTGCCGTTTTTGGGGGCTAAGTTGCTTACTATCTTTTACCCCCAACTCCCACAGCTGCGGAAAACCAGAGGGGACAGTGACCACTACCGCCGCCACCACGGGGCCAAATAAAGCCCCGCGTCCCACTTCATCGACACCGGCAATTAAGGGTTCTTCCCTCATGACTCATCGGCAGTGGCGGAGGAACGACGACGACGACGACGCAGCACCGCAGTTTCAGCCTCTATTGGTGGCTCCTCCGTCACCTCGGCGCTCACCGGGGTCTCGAAAGGAATGACTTCACCGAGAAAAACTGGAGTTTCGGGCGCCATCGGTTCGGGGGTAAAAGTCAGTGGCGGACTAGCTTCTTGGCTGATTTCCTGACCAACTTCGCTAGTGGTGGGACGACGACGACGGCGCACCAGGGGACGATTTTCGGCTTCCTCGCCGGTTTCCATCCCTTCGACTGGTGCGACCTCAGCTTCTGGGGTAGGAATCAAGGATATTTCAGGAGTGGCAGACGTTTCTGGGTTTTCCGCTTCTCTTTCCCCTGGCAGTTTCACGGAAACAATCACCGATTTCGGGTCTTTAAACTCCTTATCCACCAGAATCAGGGGAGAAATGCCCATTAAAGAATAAACTTCCTGTTCTACGGGGGTCATTTCCACGGAAACCCGCTCCCGTTCGGCGACGGGGATATTTTTGCCAGCACCGGCATCTTCTCCCCGTTTCGAGAGACGGGCCGGGCGTTCTCGTTTTTCCTCAAGGCGTTGGGGTTCTGATTCCGGCTCGATTTCGTTGTTAACACCGTTAGTAGAGGCTTTTTCGCCCCGTTCCTCTTTTAGCAATAGTTCCGAGGGACGACGACGACGGCGACGACGAGAATTATTAACCTGTTCTTGATAGTTGGGATGGAAGGAAAGATCCATCTCTTGGGCGTTTTCTTCGGCCTCAAATTCGGAGAAAACTTCTAGATAGGGTTCGGCCGCCGCAACGCTAGGAGCGCTCTTATCGGGTAGAACTTTTGTATTAGTTGGAGCAACGACAAAGGTTTCTTTTTCCGCGCGGCTAAGGGTGGGGGTTTCTAGGGCGATGGCGTTGCCTTCTCCGGGTAGATGGGCTAAATGGCCCAGTCCGCCGCAATGGTCACAGGTTTTGCCGAATAATTCATAAATGTTTTTCCCCTGACGCTTACGAGTTAATTCCACTAACCCCAATTCCGATAATTGGGCAATCTGGGGCCGGGCCTTATCGCTTTTCAGGGCCTTATTAAACAATTCCAGCAGTTTCAACTGGTCGCGACGGGAATCCATATCGATGAAGTCCACCACCACCACACCGCCGATATTTCTCAAGCGCAGTTGTCGGGCGATTTCTGTGGCGGCCTCGCTATTAGTCCAGAGTACGGTTTCCCGGGCCGTGGCCGAACGGGTAAAGGAACCGGAGTTAACATCAATTACCGTTAAAGCTTCCGTCGGTTCGATGATAATATAGCCGCCGGAGGGTAAATCAACCCGGGGTTTCAGGGCCTCGCGAATGGCGGCGTTAACCCGGAAATAGTCGAGAATTGGCTGGGTTTCCCGATGGGAGTCGATATAAACCCCTTCGAGAGCTTTGCCGCCGCCCCAGTTCGTCAATTGCTGTTTAACTCGTTTTACCGCCATCGGGTTATCCACAACAATGCGATTGACATCGGCACTGTACATATCCCGCAAAACCCTTTGAATAAAGTCATCATCGCGGTTAAGCAGGGCCGGGGCCCGGCTGCTGACGGCCATCTGTTGGATACTCTCCCACTGTTTTTGCAGAAATTCCAAATCCTCGATAATCGCCTCTTCCGCTTTGCCTTCGGCCTCGGTGCGTACCAGCAACCCCATCCCCGCCGGTTTGACCAAAATCCCTAAAGCTCGTAAACGGGAGCGCTCGTCTTCACTGCGGATGCGACGGGAAAGATTCACCCCGCGACCATTGGGCATCAATACCAGATAACGGCCAGGGAGAGTGACATTTCCCGTTAGCCGCGGTCCCTTGTTGCCGGTGGGTTCTTTCATTACCTGTACCAGCACTTTTTGCTGGGGGGCCAGTAATTCCGTGATAGCACCGGCGGTTTTTTTCAGTCTTAAGGGGCCCAGGTCGGTGACATGGATAAAGCCATTGCGTTCCGCATCGCCAATATTGACGAAGGCTGCATCTATCCCGGGGATGACATTTTCTACTAATCCTAGATAGATGTCGGCCACCTGCTGATTACCTGTGGCTACAACTAATTCCTGAATTTGATCTTCCCAAAAAACAGCCGCTATATGGTGTTGTTCGGCTATGATTATTTGTTTTGGCATTCAATTTCCTCAATCTTTCGGTTTCAAAAGCGACTGACCATGGGCTATTTGTCTATGCTTTGAGGCTACTTCTGGAAATCTGGTCTTGTTAAGAAAGTTCTAAGAAGATGAGTCCGCATCGTTAAAGCCTCATCTTGATGTTCATCTGCCTCTCAGACATGGGAACTGAGTCTTGGTTTCAGTTTTTAAGTCTGTTTGGCAAGTGCCGGCTTGACCCACAATTAGACAAGCACAGCCAAGAGACGAGATTTTCAATTAATCCCTGAGTCTTGCTCGATAACAGCATTCTTTATCCGTTTCCGCCGGTTCTGTCTATCAGAATCTAGGAAAAAAAGGAGTTTTTGAGTTACTCCCCTCGGCAACAGGTTTCTGTGGACGGGAAAAATAGCGCACTTTTCGATTTTCCAAAAACCACGATTCTTTTAAGAAATGCTGTAATCGAGTCTTATAGACGACTATAACTCACTCGGTCACTCTCTGACAAGATGATAATCGAGGAAAAACGATCGATTAACAGTTGACTGGAGATAAGCTAAGACGTATTTAAACCGCTTATTTTTAGATTAGCCGAATCTCCCCCCCCCTTGCCCCCCCGACATCGGGGGGGTCTTGCCTTTTGCCTCTTGCCTCGTCTCAACAAGCAATTTAAATTACGAACAGCTTACTGACCATAAAGCACTAAATAATTACTCATAATCTAGTATGACCTGCACCCATTTGGGCGGACGAGAAATCGGATTACCGAGGCGATCGAGAACTAATAACGCCACTAAATGCACGGCAAATAAGTATAATAAACTATTGACAAATATGCCCACAACTGCTATCGATTGCACTTGCAGCAGCGTCGGTTTAGCGAGAATTCCTAACTGGGTGAAAATCCAATCAATAAAATTAGTCGCTTGGGTAATCACATATAACCAAAGATTTTCGCCTAAAAGAATTGAAAACAGCCAAAAACGAAAGAATAAACCAAACGCTCCCAACAGTCCCCCAGTCAAGATAGAAAATTCCCAGCGCGCACCCCGGCGCCAGCATAGCCCCAATTGTACCCCCATCAAGCCGTGGGGAATCAAAAAGACAATGCTGCGAGTCGGTCCCATTAACACCGACAAAAGTAAACTAGAAACTAATGCTGTCATCCAAGCACAACGAGCGCCCCAACGTAAATAGGCCAAAGCGATAGGAATCGGGAAAAAAACCCTTAATAACGGTCCGAGGGGAAAATAATAATCAATTAACCAGATTAAACTGGTAGCACTGGCCAAAAAAGCCGTCTCCACCGTGATCAGGGTAGAGATAGACTTGAGGGGAGATGGTTGGATAGGTTGAGCAGTGGGTTTATCTAGGGGTTTCCCTTCTTCCCCCAGATCTACCCAATTGGTTTCATCTATTGTCTCTTCTGAGGATTGAGCGGGAGAATTAGCGTTAGAATCGTTCATTCTATAATTTATCCGGTGGTCGGGACGGGTTGGCCAGCTATTCTTAGCTTAGACTGGCGACTCCCAGTCAGACAAGAGGCAAAAGGGGGAATAAATAATCAGTCTTTAATAACTGGATTGAGTATCAGGTGTTAGGGGTGGGGGAATTTACGGAAAATTTCCCTGTTTTCACTGAAAAAAACGGCTCTAAATAGGGTTTGCGGCAAAAAGTACGGGCGAATGAGTAGGTAGGGTGCGTTAGGAGCGCCACAATATTATTTAATTTCAGATCGTAGGTTGGGTTGAACGATAGTGAAACCCAACACTTTTAAATAATTGGGTTGGGTTTCTACGGCTCAAAAAAAAATCGACCCGCCTTAAATCGTAGGTTGGGTTGAACGATAGTGAAACCCAACACTTTTAAATAATTGGGTTGGGTTTCGTTCCTCAACCCAACCTACGGCTCAAAAAAAAAATCGACCCGCCTAGCGGCGGGAAAAAGAGAAAAAGGGTAAAAAGGGTAAAAAGGGTAAAAGGGTTACAGAGTCCTCCCAGCACCGCACACCACCCGAAAACCGACGTTGTTGAAGTAGTCGCGGCGGTTGCCGTTGCTGCGGTAAGCGGAACGGCAGAAATCTGGATTGAGGGACCAAGAACCGCCCCGCGGACACTTGCGATGAGAACGATTATCATTCTTGATAAACCACGCCGATCCATCCGTCGGCGCTCCGATATAGTTATCGTGCCAATCGTCTTCGCACCACTCCCAAACATTGCCACTCATGTCATAGAGTCCCCAAGCATTGGGCTTTTTCTGGCCCACAGGATGAGTTGTGTGCTGAGAATTTCCTCTATACCAAGCGTAATCTCCTAACTGATTAGCATCATCACCGAAATAAAAGCGAGTAGTAGTCCCCGCACGACAAGCATATTCCCATTCCGCTTCTGTGGGTAGGCGATAGGTTTTCCCGGTTATTTGACTCAATTTCTGACAAAAGGCTTGAGCATCATTCCAACTAACCTGTTCTACCGGATTTTGCAGATTGTTTTTAAACCAAGAGTTATTTTTAAAATGAGAGGGATTGGTTCCCATTACCGCTTCATATTGTGCCTGAGTCACTGGATATTTACCAATGGCAAAACTGTTGACTTTAACTGGGTGTTGAGGTTTTTCGTCATCGTGGGCATCAGAATCGCTGTCAGGAGATCCCATAAGAAATTCACCTGCTGGTAAGCTCACCATCTCCAGTGTGACTCCGTTGGATATTTTTTCGGTAAATGGAGTAGGTGAAACAGGCTTTTTGACTGCTTGTAAGGCATTTAAAACCTGTTGTGCTGTCCATCTTTGTCTTCTATCTTTTTGCAAACACCCTTCAATAATCGGTTTAAACTCTTTCGGTAAACTGGGAATTTGTAGCTCACAATTTATCACCTTTACCATTAATTGATTATTGTCATTATTGAACTTATAGGGAAATTGATTAGTCGTCATTTGGATTAACATAATACCTAATGACCACAGATCCCAAGCTGAGGAAATATCACCCCTAAAGGCTTCGGGAGGCATATAAATAATTGTACCGGTATTGTGGACTGTTTGAGTGTGGCTTTTGTTATTTAAAGTTCTAATTAAGCCAAAATCTGCTAACTTGTATTGTTGATTAACCTTGAGGATATTACCCGGTTTTAAATCTCGATGGACTTTATTTTGTCGATGAAGATAATTTAAGCCCTGGGCGACTTGAGCAGTAATATTTTTAATCTCATCCGCTGAAAAACTGCCTTTGGCAATGTGATTTTCTAGGCTACCCTGTGCCAATTCCATGACTAAATAAAGCATCTCTGTATTGAGAAAAGTAAATTCCCCCACCGCATAACTCTTAATTAAATTAGGATGTTCTAACTTTCTGGAATTTGTTAATTCAATTAATTTATCATCGCTACTTTCGGGGATAACTTTAATGGCAACTTCTTTGACCGATGTATTTCTGACCATTTCACTAGCATGAAATACACCACCAAAACCACCCGCACCGAGAAACTTATTAAGACGATAGGGGCCTATTTGTTGCCCTTCTAACATCTTCATCATTTGGTCTAGCATAATAATAACTCCTGAATTAGCCAATTTTTACGTTCTGTAACTATCCTATTAAGTGGGTGGTTTTAACGAAGGCAAGAGGCAAAAGCTTTATCGAAATGTGTAATTAATTTTGCTTAGGTACTTAATACTAAATCTGGCTATTAAATACTGATTATTTATTCCCTCGAGTAGAAAACGGGTTTCTCGGAAAAACCCGTTTTCTGTGGGTTACTCAAGGGATTTAGTATTAGTATGACATTGGGTGTCGGTCATCTGATTATATCAAAAAAGGTGGGCTATAAACCCACCAGAAAAGTAAGCAAAAAACCTCAACGATAATTAGGACTTTGGATATCTCTAAGACGCGCTTCGGGGCGTTTAAATCTGTCCATTTGTGCCTCAAAGAATTGACGATTTTTCAGTAAATGTTTGGGATTAGGATCGTCGAGGGGATAGAGTAAAGCAGTGCGTAGAGCTTGAATAACTGCCGAAGTAACATTATACATCGATCGCTGGAAAGTAATACCCAATTGAATCAAAATATCGTCTTCCCCCCGGCAGTGTTGCTGATAGTAATCAATCAGATATTGGGGTAAAAAATGATACATATCATCCATTAACAACGTCGGGGGAATTCCCGCAGTACCCACGGGGAAAACATCCGCATAAAGAATACCATAGTGAAAGTCTTTTTGTTGGTCGGGAACCTGTTTTGCTTGGGCATTATAGGACTTTGTACCCCGGAAGGGAGCAGTACGATAAAAGACCGCTTCTACATAGGGTAAAGCCGCTTCATAAAGCCAAGTAAAAGCCTTTGATTTGGGGATAATTTCGTAGCATTGACCATCAATATAAACGTGATGATAAATTGGCCGGCCAGCGATGGCAAAAATGCCATTAACGAGGAAATTCATGGCATCGGGAACACCTTTAAACCCGCCTTCATCGTAGATATCAGACATCTCGAAAAATACTGGGGCCATCACTTCCCAGAATAGTCCTAAATTAGAGTAATAGGACATCATCCGCACCTGTTCTAAGAACATATCGGGGAACAGGTCATAAAGTTTCATCATCACGGGGTTTTTCTTGAAATAGGCCTTAATAGCGCGGTCGGCATTTTGGCGATATTCTTCTGAATCAAGATAGGCATCAAATAAACCCCAACCCATATCGCGGCCATGCCATAACATGGCTTGCATACAGGCTTCGGCAAATTCCATATTAATGCGATCATGCCAAAGATGATGGATTAATTTGGGCATTTTTCGGGTTTTACCTTTATCCATAAATTCTAACAATTCAGGATGAGCGGAACCCGTGCCGCGCCAGATGCGTAAATCGGCATTATCGCCGGAGTAATGATTTTGTAGCTCTAGGTATTCTTGGGGTAGAAAATATTTAAAAAAGGGCAAAGGATCGAGGAAAACTCGTTCGGCAATATAGAGCAGATCTCGCCAATAAAAATCCATCGGTACGGCATAAGCTTTATAAATGCCGATAATTTGCATCAGGTTTTCGGGAGTATCCGGTAACATGGAGCCACCCGCTTCTAACCGGTGGATAATGTCGGCGAATTCGTGAGTAGAAGGGGGAATTTTGGCTTTGATTAATGTCCCAGTCATAGTTTTAGGTAAAGTAATTAGCAACGGTAACAATAATTCGGAAACAGCGAGGGATAACTAACTATTACTCAAATATTTACCCCGATTAAACCAGTTGGTTTTTGGGGACTTTTGCGGAGATTTTTTGAAGACAAAACTAGGTTTTGCTTGTCCCGATAAGCTGGCAACCATCGAGTTAGTGGTGGGTTCAATCCAACGGACTAAATAATTGGGTTGAATACCTAAAAAGACGATTAATACCATTAAGACAAAAGCGGGGATAGTTTCCGATTTCAAGACTTTGGGATAGTAGGCAAGTTTATTATCCAATTTGCCAAAACAGGTGCGATTAAGCAGGATAACAAAGTAAACCGCCGTTAAACCGGAAGCGATGATGCAGAAAACCGTCTGCACGGGAAAACGGGAAAAACTACCCTGAAAAACAATAAATTCCGCCACAAATCCCACTAATCCGGGGATACCAGCGCTGGCCATACCGGCGAGAATTAACAGAGCGCTAACCAGGGGTAAACCGCGAATTGGGTTCATTAAACCGTTTAAAACGTCTAAATCTCTGGTTCCGGCTTTGCGTTCGACAATGCCCACCAGATAAAATAAAAGGGCGAGAATGAGACCGTGGCTAATCATTTGCGCGACGGCACCAAGGACGCTTAAACCCGTGCCGGCGGCGGCTGCTACCAGTATATAGCCCATGTGACCGATCGAACTGTAGGCCACCATGCGTTTAATGTCTTTTTGGGCAATAGCGCTCAAGGCCCCGTAAATAACGCTAGTAACGCCGATAATTGCCAGTCCAGAGGCGATTAAAGACCAGGTTTCCGGGAATAATTGCAGACCAAAGCGAACTAAGCCATAAGTACCGAGTTTAGCGAGGATACCACCTAATAAAATTGCTGTAGCGGGGGAAGCTTCCGTATAGGCATCTGGTAGCCAAGTATGGAGAGGTACGAGGGGGATTTTGATGCCAAATCCCACTAACAGCAGAGTTAAGAGCAGTAATTGGGTTTTTTGGGAGAAATCGGTGGTCGAGAGGGAGGAATAGTCAAAAGTGCCACCATTGAGGAAACCTATGCCTAAAAATGCCGCTAGGACTAATAACCCAGAGACAGCAGTGTAGAGAAGGAATTTAATCGAAGCATAGCCACGTTTTTCGCCTCCCCAGATAGCAATCATCAGATAAAAGGGGATTAATTCTAGTTCATAGAAAACGATGAACAGCAGCAGGTTTTTGGCCATTAATGCCCCAGAAACCCCAGCGTTAATCAGGAGGATTAGGATGTAATAAAGTCGGGGACGATCTAGTTTTTCTTCGGTACTATAGATAGCTATTCCTGTCAAGAAACAGTTTAAAATAATTAACGGTAAGGACAAACCATCGACTCCGAGGTTATAACTTAAACCGATTGGTTTTGCCCATTCGCGGTATTCAGAAAATTGAAAGCCATTGCTGGTTAAGTTATATTGAGTCAGCAGATATAAAGACCAAAGAAGGACGGCAGCAACAAAAAAGACAGTTATTTGACGTAATTTTGCTGGCGCAAATTTATCGGGGAAAAGACCGACGATAATTGCTCCAATTATTGGCAACCAAAGCAGGGTACTGAGCATATTGGTATCGATAGAATTTATAATGACTGGGATGAGAAAACGATTAGCCAACCAACACGATGACTAATCGGGAATTGACTAGATTAAATTCACTTTGCCGGTATCGAGATCATAGTAGGCTCCGACAATTTTTAATTGTTTTTTATCTACTAAATCACCCATGACTGGGGATTTGCCTAATTTCTCTACTTGATAGATAACATTGGATTTAATTGCTCGCTCAAGTTTGTTAGAACCGGGTTGTTTTTCTGCCCGATCAACTCCCACCTGTAGTCCATCGATTAAACGACCGATTTGTCCGGGGAAACGACCCCCTTCAATGGTGGCTTTTACCGCTCCACAACGGGAATGACCAAGGACAACAATTACCTTAGCTCCTAACACCAACGTGCCGAATTCGAGACTACCAATTTCTTCAGAAGTGGCTAAATTTCCCGCTACCCGACAAACAAATAGATCTCCTAATCCTTGATCAAAAACGATTTCTGCCGGTACGCGAGAATCGGCACAGCCCAAAATTGCCGCAAAAGGGGCTTGACTTTCGGCCACTTCTGTGAGTCGAGCTTGATCGCGGTTAGGACTTTTTTTTCTTCGTTCCCAGAAACGTTGATTGCCTTCCATGAGCATAGTTAAAGCCTGGTCTGGGTTCAATCCTTTATTTTGAGCCGTTAGCCATGGCTCAGAATTAACAGCAGTTTGGGCGTTAGTTTGGGACAGTTGCGAGCCTAAAATAGTAGCGGCCAGACCAGTTCCCAAAAAACCCCCCCCATAACGGATTAATTGGCGACGAGAGGTATTGAACATCGGTAGTTGTTTCCATTAATCAGGACAAATTCTATTGTCAGGGCCGGGGATGCTAAAGAAAAGCCTAAGTTATCAAATCTTTAACTGAAAACTAGAGAAATCTGTGATAGTAGGGGCCAGCAGATGATAATACCAATCAAAGCCACCCCCAAAATAATCGACAGAAAGTAAAATTGGGTCTGTCCCGAGACGTTATATTTCAAACTCTGACCACCAAAAACCGTGGCTAATCCCACCAGATTAACTATCCCATCCACCAGAAAGGTATCGATCCAGTTAATAATTTGCGAGATTAATCCGACGACAAAAACGATGGTGACTTTATACAATTGGGCTGTATAAAGGTCGTTGGCAAAGAAATCTTGAAGGGCTTTCGGTTGAAAAACGATCGGTTTGGAGATATTGTCATTCAGATAAATATATGCTGCCGGAATTACGCCCCCAGCAGTGGAAAGCACCAAGAGAAAAGCCACTCCCAGATTTAAGTTACTTGGTAATAAATGCCATTGCGCTAATAAAATCGGCACATGAATGGCGAAACCCATGGTCACAGTCATGGGGATAACTAAGGGCCAAAGAGCTTCCGGAGAGCGCAGGGTCATTGGTTTGATTTTACCGCCAAAGAAAACGCAAAATTCTCTAGTGACACTAAAGGCAGTTAAGGCATTGACCAACAATAGCACTAATAACAGTAAACCACTGACTTCTGCGAGGCGATCGCCCATGCGGGCTAATGCCCAAAAACCACCAAAGGGAGGCAGTGCGACTAAACTAGCGGCACCGACGAGATAACAAATACCAGAAACGGGACGACGGGACCATAAACCCCCGTATTGGCTTAAATCTTGGCTGATATTATTCCAAATGATGTTGCCCACCACCATGACTAACAGGGACATAGCGATCGCATAAGTGAAGAGTAACACTAAAGCGGTTTCCGTTTGTCCGGTGGCCACAGCGATAAAAATCAGTCCCATGTAGGCACTGACGGAATAGGAAAGGGAGCGCTTAACATCGATCTGGGCGATCGCAATTAAGCCCGCACCGATGGCAGTAACAGAGCCAACAATGATCATCACCTGTAAGGTTAGGGGCGATAATTGTAGCACCGGCTCTAATTTCACCAATAACCAAGCACCAGTGGAAACGACGACGGTATTCCGCATAATTGTCGCGGGCATCGGTCCTTCCATGGCCTCATCTAGCCATAAATGCAGGGGAAATTGGGCGCATTTGCCCATCGGACCGGCAATCAGGGCTAAACAGAGTAAATTAGCCACATTGGGGTTTAAATTGGCTGTAGCCGCCCATTCTGCTAATTCGTCAAAGTTCCAAGTTCCCGCCAAGGGTAAAAGGGCCACCACTCCCATCAACAGGATTAAATCGCCAATCCGTTTGGTTAGGAAAGCATCCCGCGCCCCCGTCACCACCAGAGATTGATTGAACCAGAAACCAATTAGCAGATAAGTGCCGAGGGTGAGAACTTCTAGCACACAATAGCTGAAAAATAGCGAATTACAGATAACGAGGGCGCACATACCCCCTTCAAAGAGAGCGACGAGAGAATAAAACCTTGCCCAACCCCAATCCATTTCTAGATAGCCGATCGCATATACCTGAGCGGCGAGGTTTAAGCCAGTAATTAGCAGTAAAGCCCCGATATTAACAGCCGAAATCTGCACATCTAAAGATATGCTTAAATCTGCGGCATTTAGCCAATTAAATGCTATAGATTGCGGCGGACGACCCCAAACGGCGATTAAAGCAAAAAGGCTATGGAAAAAAGCCAAGAAGGTCATGATTAAGTTCAGATAACCAGCCGGTCGCGGGCCGGTTTGCCGGATAATACCGGGAGACCAGGGTAGAGCGAGAAGTGCACCCGCAAGGGCATAAAGAGGTACCAACCAGATAGTCTGGCTGAAGGACTCGAACATATAACCACCTCAAGAAGAAAAATGATCCTGAATTAAAGTTTAAGGTTTAATGGGTCACTAATAGGCTGTGGCCATTTTTTAACGGGGCATGAATGGGGATGGTTTGACTAGCTTCCAGCAGGTATTTTAAAAAAGCATCGGCAATCACGGAAAGTTGTTTTCCGGCCAGGTAACAAACGTACCAATTGCGCTGAATCGGAAACTGTTCCACGTCGAGAATGGCTAATTCTCCGTTTTCCCCTTCCGAGATGAGAGTATGCTTAGATAGTACCGATAGTCCCAAACCGCCAGAAATAGCCTGTTTAATCGCCTCGTTACTGCCTAATTCCAAGCGCACCTTAACTTTAATATCGTGGAGATTAAATAATTTTTGTACGGCTTGGCGGGTTCCGGATCCCGATTCGCGCATAATAAAAGGTTGATGGTTGAGGCACTCAAGGGGGAGATTTTTCTGGCCCACCAATGGATGATCTCGTCGCGCCACCACCACTAGGGGATTTTCCAGAAAAGACTGAGAACAAAGTTCCACTTCTTCCGGCGGTTGACTGAGAATATAGAGGTCATCCTCGTTATTTAACATTCGCTCTTGCAGTTTCTGATGATTAGTCACTTGCAGGGCGATGTCAATACCGGGATACTGTTGACAGAATGTCCCCAGTAATCGCGGCACAAAGTATTTAGCGGTGGTAATTACGGCTAAAGTCAGCTTTCCCTGTCTAGTTCCCTTAATATCGGCCACTTTCATCTGAAAGTTGTCCAATTTATTAAAAATCTCTTGACAGGTGAACAGTAATTCCTGACCCGCTTCGGTTAAAAATAAACGTTTGCCAATTTGCTCGAATAGCGGTAAACCCACGGCTTTTGTGAGTTGTTTGACTTGGGTTGAGACGGTGGGTTGAGTGATAAATAACTCCTCAGCCGCCTTGGTAAAGCTACTGTGTCGAGCGGTAGCCTCAAAAACCCTTAACTGGTGCAGGGTTGCCTGTATCAAGTTCCTATGCCCTCCTCAATAACAACTATTTGTCACCATCAATCCTAACGTTTTTATAGATTCTAGTCAATTAACTTTTTGATAAATATAGACTCTACTAGATATAACTGCCGCTTAAGACCTTTAGTCAGCCGTCAGCCTTGAATCAGTTATCAGTCATCAGTTGTAGCGGTTTTCAGTCTAATAAGGTATAGTAAATCCCTTGATAGATAGGCGTTTCAATCGGGACTCACTTCTGTGAAAACCGCTATATCAGTTATCAGATGTGAGTTTTCAGTTCACTGATTACTGTTCACTGAAAAAGCTCCCCTCTCCCCTACTCCCCCATTACCCCATCTCCCCAATTCATAATTGATAATTCATAATTCATAATTATCTTGCTACAATCAGAAAACAACCATCTATTAAAAATAAAAGACAATGGTTAGTTATCTTGATATTGACGACGATCTTCTTTTCCCAGATAGCGATGGTCAACCGATGGCAGATAATACCGAACAATATGAGTGGATTGTTAAAATTAAGGAGAATTTAGAGATTATCTTTGCCGATGACCCTACGGTGTTTATTGCTGGAGATTTACTCTGGTATCCTCTGCGTTCTACTTTGGTTTCACCGGTTGCTCCCGATGTGATGGTAGCTTTTGGCCGTCCCAAAGGACGAAGGGGTTCCTATCGTCAATGGCAGGAAGAAAATATCGCTCCTCAAGTGGTTTTTGAAATTCTATCACCGAAGAATACAAAAGCAGAAATGAGTCGAAAGTTAGAGTTTTATGACACATATAGTGTAGAAGAATACTACTTATATAACCCGATGCGCTGTCGTTTACAAGGATGGCAAAGACAGGGAGAAAATTTAGGAGAAATTATCCCCATAAATGATTGGATAAGTCCCCGTTTAGGTGTGCGTTTTATCTGGAATAAATCTAGTTTAGAATTGTATCGTCCCGATGGAGAGAAATTTTTAACAACTGTTGAGTTAGAGTCTCAAATGCGTCAAGAAAAGAAACGCGCTGATCAAGAAAAAAAACGCGCTGATAAAGAAAAGAAACGTGCTGATAAAGAAAAAAAACGTGCGGATCGACTAGCGGAACGCTTAGAGGCGTTAGGATTAACCTTAGAAGAAGAATAATACCATGCCATTACTTTGGAAAAATGGTATTTAGACCAAGTTTTTTCATAGGTTATTAGTAAACAATAATCAGTGAACTGATAACTGATAAGTAGGTAGGCGTTAAAAATTATCAGATGCCCCCCTTATTAAGGGGGGACTAAGGGGGGATCGGCACCCCCCTTATTAAGGGGGGCAGGGGGGATCGAACCTAAAATCCATTTTTAATTTAATTATAACCAGCTACTTAACTGATAACTGATAACTGATAACTGATAACTGTTTACTGATAGCTAAAAAAGTCTTTAAACTTCTAATAAATTTTCTAGGCGATCGAGAACAATATCGGTGATACACTTAATCCGGTATAAACAGGCTTTAGTATCTGTGGAGTTGAAAGTGCCATTTTCCCAATATTTGTTACTACCGGCACCTCCCCCACAAACGCCAAAATAATCGCATTTTTGACGACATAAATCGACTCCACCGCGCATATCAGCGTAAATTTTTTGAAATTTCTCAGTTTCACAGATAGATTCTAGGGAATCGGTCAAAACATTACCAAAGATAAAATCGCCGTAGGGTTGGGTTTTAATCGATAGTAATTCCGGATCAAAGGTGGAAAAATTACCTTGATTATCAAAATTGACAATCATAAAAGGTCGATTCATATCAGTATTTTCTAAGCGTTCATCGGCATAAATCAAACTACAGATCGATTCAAATTCCCGCAGCTTAAATTCTCCTTGTTTGGCCGTGACTAACTCCCAAAATCTGGCGATAAACTGGCGATAACGTTGTTCAATACCTAATTTATCTAAGGAAGATTGCGAATGAATCCCCTCGGTTTCTTCCATATTAAAAGCCACATCAGTAAGACCATGATCCCAAAAAAAGTTAAAAATTTCGTCGGGATATTCGAGAGAATCTTCTGTTAAAACAGCGATGATACTAACATCAATTTCATGTTTTTGCAAGAAAGAAATCCCCCGCATCGTAGCAGCATGGCTGCCAGTTCCCTTGCGGTTTTGCCGGTGGATATCGTGAATAAAAGCTGGTCCATCAAGACTGACTCCCACATAAACATCATGCTTTTTAAATAATTGACACCAAGCATCGTTAATATAAGTGGCGTTAGTTTGTACCGAATGACGAAAACAGTAACCCTGCTGATTATATTTCTCGCTAACTTCCGCAATTTTAGCAAAGGCACTTTCATAAAAACTGATGGGAACTGCTAAGGGTTCACCTGCGTGCCAGCAAATGGTAAAATCATTTTGGAGAAAACGACTACTAAAAACCCTCTGAAAAATCGGCTCGATTAAATCTAAAGATAGGGTATTTTTTAAATGGCGATCGGGTAAATAACAGTAATCACAATTAAGATTACAAAAAGAAGTCGGCTGCACGACTACTAAAGTAATTGGACCACAATCAGACCAATCTATATTTATGGTTTTTTTCATGATTCTATTGTTTAAATTCTCCCTTAAGTGGGTGGGTGGAATTAAATATAAGATGAACGTAGGTTGGGTTGAAGCATGAAACCCAACGCCCGCATAGTTGACGCTACCGCTAACCCATCCTACAAATAATTGTGCCTCCCTACTTAACTATGATAACTGATTCTGGGAAGTCTATCTTAATTCTACCTATACTATTTCCTATTCCCTCAATAATAAATAATATAATTGACCGGGGGTATTAACTAAACCAGCTTTATCGCCAGCATTTTTTCCTGTTCCCATAAAAATATCTACCCTCCCAGTACCTTTAATTGCGCTGCCAGTATCTTGATCGAGAACATAGCGACTCACTAATTTTTTATTAAGATTTTCCTGGGGAATTTCTGTCTCAATTACCGCTAAAGCACCGGGGGGAAAAATACTTTTATCTGTAGCGATCGATCTTTCTGGTAAAACCGGAACTCCAATACTACCAGTGGGAGGCGCACCGTGGGTTTCTCGAAAGAAAATAAACCGATTATTGCGGGGAATATAATTCTTTAATTGCTCGGGATTATTTCTGAGAAAATCTAAAACCATTGGTAAGGTTAAACCCTCAGCAGGAAAAATACCATCGGCAATCATTTCTTTTCCCAGACTGGTGTAGGGATGCTCGGTATTGCCATCAAAACCAATGCTCATAATTTGACCATTAGGTAAACGTAATTTTGCCGAACCTTGCACATGAACTAAATAAGCTTCTAAGCGATCTTTTAACCAGACTAATTCGTATCCCGCTAGACGGCTATTTTCCCCTAGTAAACCATCTTTTCCCTCTAATTCTACCCTAGCTGGATGGGGTTTAGACCAGCGAGAAAAGTTAGCAGGTCGGCGATAGAGAGGATATTTATACTCGGCATTTTTTTGCCGACTTGCTTGATAAATTGGCTCAAAATAACCAGTAAATTTAACAGTTCCTTGGCTATCTTTACCTAAAGAACGATACCAGATAAATTCTTTTTTAACTGCCTTTTGTAGAGCCGCGGGAGTGGGAGAATTCTGCACTAATTGACGAAAACGTACTAGGGAACGCTGCACTCGCTGACGAGTTATTTCTGGAATAGGATAATTTTGATAGGCACGGATCGCCGCCGAGCTATTCAGATAACGTAAACTATGATCGATCGCTTGTAGTAGGGTTTTTTTGTCCGTTAGCAGTCGTTCATCGTATCCCGTAGATGTTCCCAATTGTGAGATTTCAAAAGGTTCTAGGGGCAAATTTACGGGGGTGAGGGCAATTAATCCCAAGCTGAGGGGGAGGAGTGTCAAAAGGTGTTTCATGGTGACAGGAGTGGGCAGCTATTGACTAGATTATACTAAATCCGTTGAGTATAGGCTGCTTATGAGGACAGGCAAAAGGCACTAGGCAATAGGCAAAAGAGGAAATAGATAATCAGTTTTTAATAACTGGATTTAGTATTAACAATCAGGGCTCTTCGTTACTCTTTATGCTAAATCAACAGACAAGATGCCAAGATAACATACTTCTAACCCAAAAATTACGAAAGTTTCTAAAGCCATAGGCTCTCCGTTTTATTAGTTTAAGTTTATTGTTGATTCCCTCGACCA
>NZ_JAPZSR010000429.1:0-27016 GCF_027531875.1 Microcystis sp. LE19-84.1B
TTTTCTCTTTCTCGCTCCATACCCCTTTTAATGCTATATATTCTCATTAACCCTTTTAACCTTTGAATTAATTTTAGTTATTATGTACTACTTTAATGGCTTTTTTGATCTGTGACAGTTGAGGGTGCGGAATGTGGGTTATAAGACAGTACAAACTTGAGAGAATCTTATCGAACCCTTCTGTCATTTTTTGCTACAAAAGGGAGAGATGAGCCAATAAAAGCCCATCTCTCGCCAATTTATCCCTCTACTTTAGTGAAAGCCAAGAATACTTTACTTGTTACCGTTACCCTGCATAGCTAAAACCGCATCGCGCAGTTTATCCGGCACTTCTTGCAGGTGATCCTCATCCCACTGGAAGAAACCGACACCCATAGTCAAAGAACGCAATTCAACGATAAAATCGTGCATTTCCGCTTGGGGGAGATGGGCCGTTACCTGATCCCAACCTTTCCACTCCCCAGAAGCTTCAAAACCCTGAATTTGACCGCGTTTACCACTGATTAACTGTAAAACCTTGGCGGTGTATTCTGAGGGAGCGAGAACCGTCACCGATAGAATTGGTTCTAATAAGACCGGATGACATTTAGGCAGTCCCTCCGTCATCGCTAGACGGGCCGCTTGTTTAAAAGCTTGTTCGGAACTATCGACACTGTGATAGGAACCATCGGTGAGGGTGACATCAATATCCACCACGGGGAAACCCAACGGACCATGACCGAGATATTCCCGCACTCCCGTTTCCACCCCGGGGATATACTGTTTGGGGACGACACCACCGACAATGGTTTCATGGAATTGGAAACCTTCCCCCCGGGGTAAGGGTTTAATATCGAGGTAAACATCACCAAAAGCACCGTGGCCGCCGGTTTGGTGTTTATAACGTCCGTGGGATTTAGTGCTGGTTTTGATCGTTTCCTTGTAGGGAACTTGGGGTAAATGGGTGGTCATCGGTAGATTATACTTGCGCGCTAGGCGATCTAGAGCCACTTGCAGATGAATTTCTCCCTGTCCCCAGAGAATCACTTCTTTAGTGTCGCCGTGTTGTTCCCAGTGGAGGGAGGGATCTTCTTCGATCAGTTTCGTCAAAGCTGAACTTAATTTAACTTCATCCTTGCGATTTGCGGCGGCAATAGCGAGAGCAAAGACGGGTTTAAGCTGTAATCCTTTGGGAAGGTCGGGTTTTTGACTGCCGCTGCTAACCACGTCTCCGGTGGCGATTCCTTCCAAACGACCGAGAGCGATAATTTCCCCCGCTTGGGCCTGCTGTAGGGGTTGTTGTTGTTGTCCCGTGAGACGATAGATACCACCAATCCGCACACCGTTCAAGGCCATGCCATCGTTAAGGGTTCCCTGCCAGATTCGCGCTAGGGACAGGCGACCGCCCTGGGGAGTAAAATAGGTTTTGAGGATTTGTACCACTGCATCTCCATCCGCACTGGGATCGAGACCGCGACGGTTGGCAGTAATTGTCGGGGCCGGTGTTTCTTCCACTAAAGCGGTGAGGAGATGACGCACACCATAGTCCCGTTCCGCCATACCGAAGAACACAGGTACTATCTGATCGGCTCCCAGTTCTTGTTTTAAGTCTTGGAGAATTTCTTCCCGGGAGGGGTTAATATCTTCGAGGAGTTCTTCTAAAAGATGATCATCAAATTCGGCGATCGTTTCTAGCATTTCTTGTCGAGCAATCTGTTCTTCTTCCTTGAGGTGGTCGGGTAAAGCTACAGGATCGGCGGGACTGTTAGCATGGTAATGATAAGCCTGTTCGTTGATTAAATCGATGAATCCGATAATTTCGTTGTTCTGACGGATAGGATATTGCTGGGGAACGAGGGGACGACTAGAAACGGATTTGAGAGCTTGTAGGACTTCGTTAAAGTGACTATTACAGCGATCCATCTTGTTGATGAAGATTAGATGCGGAATTTCCCAATCATCAAGGAATTTTAGCAAGGGAGCCAGGGTGAGAACTCGATCGACCACCGGTTCACAAACGATAATAGCAGCACCGGCCCCGACGAGGGCATTATAGGTTTCACTGGCAAATTCGATCGAACCGGGGCAATCGAGAAAGGTAAAATTTAGGTCTTGGTATTGACTATGGGCAACGGAAACTTCTACACTCATCTGTCGATCCCGCGCTTGCGTGGAACTATCAGCGACGGTATTGCGATCGCTAATTTTACCTTTTCTGGTGATGGCTCCTGTGACGAAAAGTAAACTTTCCAGTAAGGAGGTTTTTCCACTGGAGTAGGGGCCGACAAGGGCCACATTACGGGTGTTTGCTCCGATACTTTGATTCATACAGATACCCCCAAGAATGATTTAGTGATTAGTTGCGGCGATTGGGCGATATTTACACTCGATCGCCCTAGGAAATATACTGTCATAGCACTGAAAATTACTCTCAGGACGTAGTTAGAAGCGAAAGGCCTGTCTTGCCATAATTTTGCCCAGTGCTACAGGTGTATTCTTTCTTACTCTTCACCCTAACTCAGTCTCAAGCATCACATCCCATTCTCGCAATCTCTTGTAAAGTCTCGCCTACTTTTAGTTAAGGAACTTGAATAAATGTTAACTAGGGTTTGCTAAATAAGTTTTTCGTGGGTGTGGGGTGTGGGGTGTGGGGTGTGGGGAAATGGGGAAATGGGGAAATGGGGAAATGGGGAGAATAAATAAAAATAATCTCCTGTCTCCTGAATCGGAGTCTCCTGAATCGGAGTCTCCTACCTCCAGGAAAAATTTTTTCAGCAAATGTTAACTAAGCTGTTGACTATCGAGAGTCTTTCGCATCAACCGGACTCACAAAAACGAGATGCAGCCTGATATAGTGAGAGGTCGGGATGATGTTTATCAAGCAATTTTTATGTTAAAAGCTGGAATCGTGGGACTGCCAAATGTGGGTAAATCGACCCTATTTAACGCTCTGGTGGCTAATGCCAAGGCCGAGGCCGCTAATTTCCCCTTTTGTACCATTGAACCGAATGTGGGTGTGGTATCCGTCCCCGATGAACGTCTGGAGGTTTTGGCTAAAATCTCTAATTCTGAGAAAATCGTGCCGACGCGGATCGAATTTGTCGATATTGCCGGATTAGTTAAGGGTGCGAGTCGCGGGGAAGGATTGGGTAATCAATTTTTGGCTAATATCCGGGAAGTGGACGCGATCGTTCATGTGGTGCGCTGTTTTGATAATGATGATATTATTCATGTTTCCGGTTCCGTGGATCCGGCCCGGGATATCGAGGTGATTAATCTAGAGTTAGCTCTAGCGGATTTGGGACAGGTGGAGAAGCGGGTGGAACGTTTACGCAAACAGGCGAAAAATAGCAAGGAAGCCGCCGAAGAATTGGCTATCCTTGAAAAAATCCTAATTTGTCTTAATGACGGTATTTCGGCGCGAAAAGTGGATTTAAGCAAAGAGGAAGAAGAATTAATTAAAAATCTCGGTTTATTGAGTCGTAAACCGATTATTTATGCCGCTAATGTGAGCGAAGATGATCTGGCCACGGGTAATGATTGGGTAGAAAGTGTCCGTCAAATTGCCCAACAGGAACAGGCAAAAGTTGTGATCGTTTCTGCTCAAGTAGAATCGGAATTAGTGGAATTGTCGGAGGAAGAAAGAAAAGATTTTCTCGGTTCTTTAGGGGTAGAAGAAGGGGGATTAAAATCTTTAATTAAAGCTACCTACGAGTTATTAGGACTGCGTACCTATCTCACCACCGGTCCCCAAGAAACCCGCGCATGGACGATTATTTCTGGGATGAAAGCACCCCAAGCAGCCGGAGTTATTCACTCGGATTTTGAACGGGGTTTTATTCGTGCGGAAACCGTGTCTTATCAGGATTTAGTTAATAGTGGCACGATGAGCGCTGCTAAAGAAAAAGGTTTAGTCAGAAGTGAAGGCAAGGAATACATTGTTCAAGAAGGTGATGTCTTACTATTCCGTTTTAATGTATAGCTAAAAATAAATCAGGTGAGCGCCGCCACCTGATCAAAAGGCTGAATAATTGGCGTTGTCAATAGCTGTAGGGCTAATTCATGAATTAGCCCTACAATTGGCGCTAATTCTGGAATTAGCCCTACAATAGGCTTTGTCAAACTGAAAGATGCTGCGAATTTTTGTCATAAACAATCTCTCAGCTTTTTTTACTCACTTTGGTTAACATTAAACTGAATTTTTTATCTCTTGACATCCTCTAATTTATATTCTATAATTAGGTACAAGGCCAAGTTCTTGTTTAATCAAGATGGCGATTATCTCTGTCCACTAAAAGACTGGTTTGGTAGGAATGCAGTCGAGGCTAAAAATATTCTATCTATTCAACAACCCGCAAGGGGAAACGGTCAAATCAAGCGCAGTAAATGAAAGAGCAAGGATTGTTATTTTCTGAAGACAGCCTGTTACCTGAAAAACTCCCGCAAATTCAGGAATTACGACCTTCTAACAATCTTTCAGCAGTTTTTGAAGAGTGCCATAATTATATTTACGCCAACGAAGGAATGCTCAAAGACAAGATTTTTCACGAGATGGTTAAACTAATCATCATCAAACTTCATGATGAAAAATCTGCCAAGCAATCTGTAAATTTTGGCGTTACAGCAAGTGAATATAAAGCCATCGTAGCAAATAAGTACGATGAATTTATGTCGCGTCTCAGTCAATTATTTACCTCCATCAAGAATCATTATCGGGGATTTTTCACCGATGACACATTCAAGTTAAAACCTTTGACTCTTGCTTATATTGTAGGCAGGTTACAGTACATTAATTTAACTAAAACATCTGGAGATATAAAAGGTGAAGCCTTCCAGACTTTTGTAAATAGACACCAGCGTGGAGATAGGGGAGAATTTTTTACGCCTCATCCAATTGTCCGTCTTGCGGTTGAAATGATAGACCCCAAACCAAACGAAAAAATTATAGATCCTGCTTGCGGAAGTGGTGGTTTTTTAATTCAAGCAATCAACCATGTTCGACAAAATAATCCAGAGTTCAATATAGCAAGTTTTGTGCAAGAAAGTATTACAGGAATTGAATTTAATCCCGATGTCGCCCTTTCGGGAATGATTCGTTTAGTTTTTGAAGGTGGCACAGGTTCAGAAATTATCTGCACTAATGCGCTTATCGAAGATGAAAAATTAAATAATTCTTTTGATGTTATCTTGACCAATCCTCCTTTCGGAAATAAAGGCAAAGTAGAAGACCAGAAAATTCTTAAATCATATCTTCTTGCCCGGAAATGGCATAAATCAGCGTCCAATGGTTGGGAAGTTTCCCCAACCGTTTTAGCGGGTCAGTCGCCCGATATTTTATTTATTGAGAAATCTATAAAATTATTGCGGGTAGGTGGGCGCATGGCGATTATTCTGCCCGATGGTCTATTACAAAATATCTCTAATGGACCGATTCGCCATTGGTTGCGCTCCCAAACAAAAATATTAGGTGTTGTTTCCATACCGCCGGAAGCCTTTGTACCCTACGGCACTGGAATCAAGACATCACTTTTGGTAGTTCAAAAATTACCAGCAAACCATGATTCTTGTTTTATGGCACAAATCAAAAAAATAGGCTATGACGTTAAAGGACAAACAATATATAAGCGCAACGAGTCGGGAGTTATAGCCCGAACAAAATCAGGTTTGCCAATAGTTGACGATGATATAGATGATATTTCTCAATCTTTTAGGTCATTTATCAATGGGGAATTTGCACAAAACAGCGATTGTATTTATACAGTTAAGAATACCCTGCTCAATTCGAGACTGGATGCCGAACATTATTTACCCAATGACCAAAAATTATTAGAACATCTAAAATCTATTGGGGCGAAACCTTTAGGTGAAATTGCCGATATTTTGAGAGCTGCGGCTGATTTTCGTTTAGCTAGGGATAGTGAAATTAGATATATCGCCATTTCCGATGTTGATTACCGTACAATGCAAGTTGTTTCTCAACAAATAATTAAGGCACATGAGGCCCCATCTCGCGCAACTTATAGATTGTACAAAGGTGATATTATTACAGCAATTTCAGGAGCAAGTACGGGAACACCACGCCAAGCAACAGCCCTAATCACGGAAGATGAAGACGGAGCAATTTGCTCAAATGGATTTTCAGTATTAAGAAATATTCAGGGAGTCGAGCCTTTGTTTTTATTAGTATATATGCGAACAGACTTTTTTTTGCGTCAGGTTAAAAGGTACATGACAGGTCATGCTATTCCTACTATTTTAGTAGATGATTTGTCTAAAGTTTTAGTGCCTATTCCACCCCAATCTGAACAGCAGAGAATCGCAAAAAGTATGACCGAAATTCAAGCAATTAGAAAAGAAGCGTTAAAGGCAAGTGAGAATGTGGTTAACGAAATGAGTCTTTTACTTGGCCAATTTGAGTAAAGCAAAAAGCAGGTTAAGCTTAGAACAAGTCTTAATATTAAATCTGGTTATTAAAAACTGATTATCTATTACCACTTTTGCCTGTCCTGATATGTAGCCTATACTCAACGGATTTAGTATCAGTCCCTAGTCGGGGAGAAGAATGTAAAGAATTATTAAATTGTAGCTTTTGCTACAGTTGTGGGGGGGGGAATGTGTAGTATTTTGTTGTCCGCCTTTGGCGTTGGATTCAAGTGTTGCTTGACTTAGCTGCGAGGGGAGGCGAAAGAACCCATTTACCCATAGGAATGAAAAGATGTTGAATAAACTAAGACTGACTTCATTAAATAATTTCGAGGTTTATATGAACTATAAAGCTGTATTACTATCCTCTGGTTTAACTATTGCTTTAATGCCTTTTTTATCTCTTAAAGCATCTTCTCTAACTGCTGAACAAGCCGCAATCATTCTCAATGCAACAATTCCAGATCAAGATTTAGTTTCTTTAGCAAGATTATCTGGGTATGAAACAACTATTAACCCGTTAGAATACTCTGGAGAAATTAACTCATCAGGATGGAGTAGTACCTATTCAGGAATCTATTTTGGAAAAAATCTTAATGTTACATATTCTGGCGATCTATCCTCATTTCCGTCTGGAAACATCATCTGGAGTAGTACAGGAACTTATGGTACCGACAGTTGGAGTAGTAATGGAAATGCTCGAATCACCGAGGGAATAAATACTTTTCAAGTTAATTATAACTCTAGTTTAAATTTGGGAACAGATGTGATATTAAAAGAACTTTTAATAGATGGAACACAGACATCTTCTTTAATTCAATATACAAGCACGTCGGGAACTTCTAGATCAATTCGCCCACCCTTTGGCTTTCCTCCCTTGCCTACTTTTCCTTTAGATGTAGCTTCGCTCGAGTTTAGTCTCGGAATTGATGGTAAACCACAACAAATAACAAATGATGTTGAATGGGGTCAACCTAGTCGATTAGTTAAAAGTGATTGTACATACAAAGACCTAAGAATAACTTGTAAAATAAAATTGGATAAGCCAAAACCGAAACCTAATGGAAGTAAGAATAAACCCCGCAGTGGAAAGAGAGGAAAGAGTAAAATTTCATATAATTCCCAGACTCGTCAACTGTCTTTCACAGAAGATATTATTGATTTTGCAAATTTAGTTGGCAATGATACCTTAGACCCGTCTTTTTATAGCGATCCACTATTAGGTGCTACCATAAGTGTAACAGATTTACAACTTTTAAGTGCCGATGGAAATGGATTTTTATTTGAGGATGGAAAACTGAAAGTGTCAAAGGGTTCACAAATTTTTATAGAAGCGAATATACCTAATTTGCTAATAGATGATACATACGATTCAATCTTCGGTTATAATGTTTGGGGGTTATTAGATATAACGCTTGATGATACATTATCTCCTTTCCTAAAAGATTACTCAAACGACTTGACAATCAATCCACTAGATTTACCCGAGTTGTTTGGAACTACGTCAATTCCAATTACTGCTTTAATTGCGAACAATGAGTCTTTTGAAACTACAATAGAAGGCTTATCTTTTTCATCGTCACCTTCTATTCCAGAACCCTCCTCGACTATAAACTTACTCGCTTTGGGTACTCTAGGAGCAGCTTCAACCCTCAAGCGCAAACTAAAGCCATCCAAATCAGCCGAAAAAGAAACCACAAAAGTAGGCTAAATTGCTCACCAAAAATACCATAAATGCCCCTTCAATTAGCCAGTTGAGGGGGGTTTATTTTTAGTCCATGTTTCTATTTAGGGTTGGCTGAATAAATGTGAAATATAGACGAGGTAAGGGTTTTATTGTCCTGTTTTGCTCTCACAGGTGCAAGATTTTGAGAGAATCGTGGTTCAAAACCTTGCGTCTTCATCGGCCCGCGTCCTGTAGGGGCGAAGCATTCGGGCAATAACCTATCGGTGAAACCGTAGATTTTCTATCCGAATGCTTCGCCCGTACTTTTTCAGCAAGCCCTATTCATTGATTTTTTTGATCCAATGGCAACTTTTACATCAATAGGGTCAAATTCAATGAGTATAATGATTTTGTGCTACAATAGAGGTCTATTAAAAGTAAAAAAAAAATCAATTAAGTAGGTAGGCGTTAAAAATTATCAGACACCCCCCTTATCAAGGGGGGCAGGGGGGATCGAACCTAAAATCGATTTTTAATTTAATTATAACCAGCTACTTACCATGAATAGCAAGACAGAAATCACTATTCAAGTTCCTTTAGAAATTGCTAGATATTACGCTAAAATTAAACCCAATGACCGAGCAAACATAGAAAACAAATTAACTGAAACTATTCAATTAGAATTAGAAAAATATCGTCAAAAAGCAGCGGCAAGATTATCACCAATTATGGATCAAGCTAGTGATGAAGCAGAAGCTAACGGATTAACTCCAGATATTTTAGCGTCTATTTTAGAACAAATTGAGAGTTAATCACACTATTAAAAACGGATTAGCTGTAGGGCTAATTCATGAATTAGCCCTACAATAGGCGTTGTTATTCTGATCTGACAACGCCGATAAATCAACAGAGATTCTCAATTCGCTCGGGAAATGTGCGTCGCCAGGGCTGCCGATTGTAGGATGGGGGTAGTGGTGACGGAATCCGTCGCTAGGGTAAAGAGAGGATTGGAGAGGATACCGGCCAGGGAAGTCGCCACTAGGGAGAGGACAATACCCACCTGTAGGGGACGCATCCCGGTAAGGGTCCAATTGATAACGGGGTAATTTTTCACCGCATCGGACATCTCTTGGGGTTCCTTGACCACCATCATTTTGACCACACGGATATAGTAGTAAATCGAGGCCACACTGGTGACTAAACCAACGAGGACGAGGGCATAAAGTCCCGCTTGCCAACCGGCCCAGAATAGATAAATCTTGCCAAAGAAGCCCGCTAGAGGTGGAATTCCCCCCAAAGAGAGCAGACAGATGCTTAAACAGAGGGTTAGGAGCGGATCTTTCTGGTAGAGTCCCGAATACTCAGCGATCTGATCGGTTCCAGTCCTGAGGGCAAAGAGAATCACACAGGCAAAAGCCCCTAGGTTCATGAACAGGTAAATTAACAGATAGAAAATCATGCTAGAGTAACCCGCGTCAGTACCGGCGGTTAAACCAATCATGACAAAACCCGCCTGACCGATCGAGGAATAGGCTAACATCCGTTTCATGCTAGTTTGGGCTAAGGCGACCACGTTGCCGAGGATCATACTCAAAATTGCTAGAGCGATAAAGATAAACCGCCATTGTTCGCTCACTAGACCGAAAACCGTCACTAATAGGCGAATTGCTAGGGCAAAACCGGCCGCTTTGGAACCTACCGAGAGGAAAGCCACCACGGGAGTGGGTGAACCTTCGTACACATCAGGGGTCCACTGGTGAAAGGGAACCGCCGAAATTTTGAAGGCGATACCGGCAATCACAAAAACTAATGCGATCGCCAAGGCCAAGGACTGACCACCGTTAACATCGGTTAATTTTTGGGCAATGGCACTTAAACTGGTTTCACCTCCGGATAAACCGTAGAGAAGGGAAACACCATAGAGGAAAATCGCCGAACTAGAAGCTCCAATTAACAGGTATTTTAAAGCGGCCTCGTTCGATCGAGGATCCCGCTTCATGTAACCGGTCATTAGATAGGAGGAAATACTGAGCATTTCTAGGGAGATGAAGATCATCACCAATTCACTAGAGCCAGATAGGAACATTCCCCCGAGGGTCGCGGTGAGCATAATGGCTAAAAATTCCGCTAGGGAGGTTCCCGCTTGTTCCACATAACGGATAGACATCAGCACTGTGGAGGCGGTAGAAAGAGCAATAATCCCCCTAAAGACGATACTGAGATTATCCCCCTCAAAAGCCCCTAAAAAGGCCACTGGTTTCGGATTGTCCCAGGCAAAATAGAGAGCAACCACAGCAGCGAGCAGACCAGCGATCGCAACGTAGGGCAGCCAACTTCTGGCACTTCGTCCCACGATTAAATCGCCGATTAAAATCACCATCAGGGTAATAATCAGGATTCCTTCGGGCCAGATAACGCCGGCATTTAGCTGACTGGCAACAAGACTAGAAAAATCCATATTGATTGAGGTTAAAGGAATTTGAAGTTAAAAAAGGCTTAATACAAGCTTAGGGCATTTGATCAGTGATTCAGTGATCAGTTATCAGTTATCAGTGATCAGATGTGAGTTTTCAGGGCATTGATCGCCGCTATTGGGTTAAAATTTCTAAAAAACCAGATAAATTTGAGATAATCTTAGCTTTTATCGTTATTATAGTTGTCTCTTGTCTTTTTTATCCTCCTGTCTCAGAGTCTCCTCTGCAAAGGGAAAATCTTTGATTTTTGCAGCCGAGCTAATTTCTGGTGGTGACAACTTGTCACCGAAATGTATCCACGTTAACAGGGAAAAAGTGAAAACTCAGGAAATCATGACATAGACTGGCATCGTTAGTTGTCAATGAAGGATTCTGGTAAAATCAGGCTAGGGGAAACACCCGAAAAATCAATTGTTTTTGAGCCATCCGCTTGATTTTGTTGTTGAAAAACTTTCTAGTTCGCTCCCTCCTTTTCCTTTAGCGATCGCTTGAATGAGTAACGAAACCTATCTCAATCATCCTACTTTCGGTCTATTATACAGAGTGTGTCTATTAGAAGAACATCGGGAATTATTCACCACTCTTTATGCCCAACGTCTTTTTTTTCTGGTGACGGTGGGACCCAAAAAAGTCTCTTTCGATCCGATTAGTCGTTCCGATGCTCGTCTTTTAGTGGAAAACCGGCTGCGGAATTTGCGACGGGTCAGTAATGTGCAAGAATTTAACAGTCTCAACCAAACTTATCAACAAACCTTTTCAGTCTAGTTCATGACGATCGCTAGTCGTATCGAGTCCATCCGTCTTACCCTACCCCCCTGCACGCGTCTGATTGCCGTCAGTAAACAGGTATCGAGCGATTATATCCGTCAAGCTTACCGAGCAGGAGTGAGAGATTTTGCTGAAAGTAAGCTACAGGAAGCAATCTCGAAGCAGCAAGAACTAAAAGACCTGCCAGATATTTCTTGGCACTTTATCGGACATCTACAGGCAAATAAAGCCCGCAAAGTCCTAGAATCTTTTGATTTAATCCATTCCCTCGATAGTTTAAAATTAGCCCAAAGACTCGATCGCCTGGCCGGGGAATTAGAGATTAATCCCCAAGTTTTGCTACAGGTGAAAGTTGTCCCCGATCCCGATAAGTTCGGTTGGGACAAGGCCGAACTCTTAGCAGCTCTTCCCGCTTTAGTCAACTGTCAACAGCTAAAAATTCAAGGTTTGATGACAATTCTGCCCCAGGGATTATCGGCTGAGGAAAAGTTAGCCGCCTTTGAAAAAACCAGCGATTTAGCCCAAATAATCGAGAATAGCTCTAGTTTATGCCTGCCCCATCTATCCATGGGGATGTCTAACGATTATCCCCTGGCCGTCAAGGCCGGAGCCACTTTGATCCGGGTGGGAACTGGTATTTTTGGTGATCGCATTTACTGAACCATCGGCGTAAATTTACAGAAAAAACCTCTAGAAAATTTAATAATCCGTGACAATATATCTTAAAATTACAACGTTCAGTCTAGAAACTGGTGGTTAGAAATGGGGAATGGACTTTTTCCCAATCCCTGAAAACTATCCCCTGATACCTGATAACTGAAAAGAGGGAACTAACCGCTGCCTCCAGACGACTAAAATGACGAACCCTTAACAAAATAGTTCCCCTGTACCAAATGAGAGCAAGGATTGTTAAAGGCCAATAAATAACCCCGACTCTAGACAAGACCACCCAAAAAAATCTTTTGAAGGACATTAGACTGTGAACAACATTTTTACCAAGCTCAAAGATTTTGTCGGTATCTCCGAACAACCAGAAGACGAAGATGAAACCGACTACGAAGAAATGAATTGGGAACAGTTTTCCCCCCAAGAGAAGGATCAAAACGAAGAAGAAGAACCCCTTAATCGTCGTCAACGCGAACCTTTAAATCTCAATACAGCCACATCTATGGGACTCAACAGAAGCAACGTGATCGGTATGCCAGGTATTAACAACAATAATGCAGAAGTAGTCGTGATCGAGCCCCATTCCTTCGAGGAAATGCCCCAAGTTATCCAAACCCTGAGAGAACGCAAATCGGTGGTTTTAAACCTCAACGTCATGGATCCCGAAGAAGCACAAAGAGCCGTGGATTTTGTCGCCGGTGGCACTTATGCAATTGACGGTCATCAAGAACGCATCGGTGAGAGTATTTTCCTGTTTACCCCCAGCTGCGTTAAAGTTAGCACCCTTTCCGGAACTATTCACGATATCGCCGACAACCCGAAAATGGCTCGTACCGTTTCCTCCGCACCTGCTTGGGGAGCCGAAAGCAGTCGATTAGCTCAATGAATCCTTCCATAGTCCTCTCGTCAGGTTTGTCGAAGCTAGAAATCGATCGATTATCGAGAGGAGGCGTTTTTTCTTGGTAGGATAGCTAAATCTCTCTTTTTTACTTTTTACTTTAAAAAATACTGTGTCTATTCGTTTAGGAATTATTGGCGGTGGCGTGATGGCTGAGGCCATTCTCAGCCGTTTATTAAAAAAAAATATTTATAGTCCCGAAACGGTGTTAGTCAGTGAACCCCAACCCCAACGGCGCAACTTTTGGGTTAACACCTACGGAGTACAAGTCAGTCAGGATAACCGGGAAGCCGCTAGAGCAACTGAGGTGTTAATCTTAGCGGTAAAACCGCAAATTTTAGAGCAAGTAGTGAATAGTTTGCTAGGAATACCCGAAAAACCCCTAATTATCTCGATTTTAGCGGGAGTTACCCTCAATCGCTTAGAAATGGGCTTTCCCGATCGCCCAGTAATCCGGACGATGCCCAATACCCCCGCCACGGTGGGACAAGGGGTGACAGCGATGGCGGCCGGTCGTCATGCGGAACCGGAACATCTGGCCGTAGCTAGAGATATTTTTACTGCGGTCGGTTCGGTGGTGGAAGTTCCCGAGGCTTTGATGGACGCGGTAACGGGATTATCGGGATCGGGCCCGGCATTTGTGGCCCTGATGGTGGAAGCTTTAAGCGATGGTGGTGTGGCGGCTGGATTACCGCGAGCGATCGCATCTCAATTGGCCATAGAAACAGTTTTAGGGACGGCAACCCTATTAAAAGAATCGGCCATACATCCCGGGGAATTAAAGGATCGCGTCACTAGCCCCGGAGGAACTACGATTGCCGGGGTGAGACAATTAGAAAAAGGCTCTTTTCGATCGACAATTATCGAGGCAGTAGTGGCGGCCTATCATAGATCTAAAGATTTAGGGCGTAGTTCCGAAAAGTAATCTTTTTATCTTTTTTAATCCATAAGTAGGTAGGCGTTAAAAATTATCAGACACCCCCCTTATCAAGGGGGGATTAAGGGGGGACTAAGGGGGGTGCCGATCCCCCCTTATCAAGGGGGATCCCCCCGCCTTCGGCTTCCCCCCTTATCAAGGGGGATCCCCCCGCCTTCGGCTTCCCCCCTTATCAAGGGGGGCAGGGGGGATCGAACCTAAAATCCATTTTTAATTTAATTATAACCAGCTACTTAACTGATGTCTCGATCTGTGATAAGATACGCAGCAATTCTTGTCCAGAAAAAGTGTATGAATAAGAAATCTAATCGTTTTGATTTAATGGCATTAATTGCCATTGCTGTTTTTTTTCTAGGGATTGTTTTCTGGAAAGTCCCGCTTCATTATCCCTATATCCTTAATTTTGATGAAGCGGTGGCCCTAGTACTTGCCTACGTCACTAAACAAGGTTATCGTCTCTACGAACAAGTTTGGCACGATCATTTATCGGGTTTATCTCTTTTACTAAATAGTTGGTTAAGCGTGACAGGATTTACTATCCATGCGGCGCGCCTTATGGTGCTTTCTTTGTCCACAATTATGTTAGGAATTTTTTATCTAATTCTGAGAGTTAATTGCGGAATATTAGCTTCTTGTTTATCGGTATTTATTCTCTCAACCTGTCTAGTGTATATTACCCTATCAACGACAATGTTGCGGGAGTTACCCTCACTTTTTTTTACAATCTTAAGTATTTTTATCATCTTTAAAGCCGTTCAATTCACGGCTAAGCTTAAGTATGGACTGTATTTACTTAGTGCCATTGCTTTCGTTTTTTCCCTGCAAATTAAACTTTCAGGCATTACTATTATCCCAACGGTAGCTTTAATTATTTTTCTCAATCAACAAAGTAGCTTTATTAAAAGAATCATTGATATTGTTATTTGGTCAGTCGCTGTCGTTTTAGTCTTTGTCTTGGGTTCCCTGACTATTTTTCCTTTTTCCTACGAAAATATTATTAAATCTCATGTCAGCGTTGCCTCTAGTTTTACTCAAGAAAATCTCACCTTATGGACTCTCTTACAAAGCGCCCTACAGCACGAACCAATTTATCTAATCGTGACAGCGATCGCTATTATAGCGATGGTTTTTACTCGCAATATAATACCACTTTTACCGCCGTTGGTTTGGTTAGGTTCTAATCTATTTAGATTCGCCACAGTCGCCCCAATTTGGCCTTATTATTATATCCATTTAATTATTCCTGCCGTTTGGATAATTGCCTTATTTGTCGAACAGTTAAAAATTAATGATAGTCTCGCAGAATTTAGGCAAAATCGAAAAATAACCCAGGAATTAGTTCTCAAAATGCTGATTTTTATCCCCCTGTCTGGTCAATTTCTCTTTAATACCTTGAGAATAATCACCAATCGTGATCCGGCAATTAATGCCTACGTTCAATTTAATAAAAGGTATAAACCTCTTTTAGCAGAAGCTGTATTTGAAAAATTTAAAAACTCCGATAAACTTCTGTTAACCGATAATCCTCACTACATATATCAATATTTCTTGAAAACACCCCCAGAAACTGCTGTCATCACCAGAAAGAGATTTATCAATCAGAATCTTGATGGGGATTTTATCCTAGAAGTTATCGAAAAAAGACAGCCAGATTTGGTTTTTCTCTATCGATTTGAAAAGGAATTTCTGCAATCACCAAAACTCAAGAATTATTTAGAGAAAAATTATATCCAGTTCCCCGACCAGCAAGAAAAAGGAACCCTCTTTATCAGTCCGAAAACTTGGCAAGAATATCAAAGTAAGGATAATTAGAAATTGTGGACGGGGACTATTAACGTTTTTTCTTTTTTACCGGTTTTTGAGCCAATTTTCGAGAACGTTTATAGGCCGATCCGATCCAATCACTACAACTATGACTCATCGCTCCTAATTCTAAACCCAGGAAAATAGCGATCGCTACCCGGGGATACTGTTGCCATAATGCGATCGCTTGCTGCGGCCACAGTCGCCAATCCCAGTCTATACCCCAGAAACTTTGCAGGATCGGAAGGATGACGATCGCCGCTAGTAAAAGAAAACTACCAAGATAAAATAACCGAAAAATTGTGCCGATCAATAAACCGTGGGATAACCAACCGCGATGACGGATCATAGAACGATAGGGTAGCCACAACCAGCGCAGATAACCCCAACGTTTGTATTGTACCGAGTGGATGTCAAGATCTGGCCCAAACAGGAATCCGCTAAACAAATAACTGGCCAAGAGTAACAGGGTTAAGTTACCACTGCCACTGACCAAAAAACTCGCCCCCGCAATCGGTGGCAGCAGAATTAGGGTAATGCGATCGTGAGTTCGACCAGAGGGCATCGGAAAAAAATTAACTTGCTCAAAAAAATAATATACTTTTTTGAAAATATATGTTATGCTGAGAAAGTGCGAAATTGATTCGGGCGTTTAGCTCAGTGGTAGAGCGCCTGCCTTACAAGCAGGATGCCGTAAGTTCGACCCTTACAACGCCCATTTGTTCCCGTCTTTGCTCGTCAAGCTTTCACTCTTGATCGCAGGTTGAGATTAAAACTATTGAGGGGAATTGCTGCTGGCAGGCAAAATTGGGACTAATTGCTGGTAAGCTAGTTAGTAGGTACTAGGATTAACTCATCGCGGCACACTGGTTATATGGCCAATTGGAAATGTATTAAAAATTGTGGAGCTTGTTGTCAACTAAATCCCGATGAGCGTCCTGACTTAGAAGAATATCTTACTCCCGCACAATTAAGTCAATATCTCAGCATGGTGGGGGAAGATGGTTGGTGTATAAACTTTGATCGCCAAACCCGTCTCTGTACCATTTATGACCAAAGACCAGAATTTTGTCGTGTTCAACCCGATATTTTTGCCAAAATGTATCAAATTACACTGGGAGAATTTGAACAATTTGCGATCGATTGCTGTCATCAACACATTGAGGATCTTTATGGGGAAGATAGCCTAGAAATGAATAGCTATCGTCAGCAAGTAGGCTAAGATTTACCCCTATCCCAGAAATAACTCAGACGGAGAAGAAAATAAGTGGTCTAGTTATTTTCCCTAGCTTCTCGATGGCTAAACCGGTAAAATTACGGAATTGATTGTTTCCCTGTTGAGGAGAAGTCTATAGGAAACTCAAAACCTCTAGGGGTGCAGAGTTTGAGTTCAGGACAGGGAAAAACTATCATGGAAAAACCAGAAAAACAGCGCCGCAGACGCGGGGTTATCCTCACCCCCACGGGACTAGAAAAAATACTTACTGCTAAACAAGAAGCGGAATATCGGGATAATCGTGGTCATCGCTTCACCCTAGAAGTTCTCAGCGAGAAAACTCTTTTAGGGGTAGATACTCTGATGAAGGTATTTGCTTGTGAATCGGGAGTGGATAAACAAACCCTAAAACATTGTTTTCAAGCTTTTAATTTAACTCTAGAAAATGGCGATTATTATCGTCCTAACTTACCAGAAACTGATACTATTAATCCTCAACTATTGCCTGAGTTACCAGAGGGACAAGTCCCCCTCGATTCCCTCTTGTATATCAACAGAAACAATCTAGAACAGACTTGTTATCAAGAGATCTTGCGCGGGGGTAGTCTGATCCGGATTAACGCGGCCAGAAAAATGGGAAAAACTTCCCTGATAACCAGAATTATTAATCATGCACAACAACAGCAATACCATACGCTTTATTTCAGTTTTCGGTTAGCAGAAAGCTCAATTTTTCAAGATTTAAATCACTGGCTGCGTTGGCTTTGTGTTAGTATTAGTCGCCAGTTAGATTTAGACAATCATCTCCCAGAGGATTGGGATGAATTCTTAGGGGGTAAAATTAACTGTAAAATCTATCTAGAAAAGCATATTCTCTCCCATCTCGATCGCCCTTTAGTGATTGCCTTTGATGATCTTGAATATCTTTTATCCTATCCACAGCTAAGGGAAGAATTTTTCAGTATTCTGCACCTCTGGCACGAGGAAGGCAAAAACAAACCCCTCTGGCAAAAATTACGTTTAATTGTTGCCTATTCCCCTGCACAGGAGCTTGATAAAACCTCAGATACCTATCAATCTCCTTTTAGTCTTGGTTTACCGATCGAATTGCCTAATTTTACCAGCGCACAAGTAGGAGAATTAAGTCAAAGACAGGGATTATATCATAATTTTGACTCCGAAAAATTACGGATATTTCTAGGGGGTAATCCCTATTTAATTCGTCTTGCTTGCTATCATATTGCTCGAGGCAATTGTACCCTAGAAACCATTCTAGCTACTTCTATCGACGAGGAAAGTAATATTTTTGCAGATCATCTTAAACATTTACTTTCGCATCTGCAATACTTAAAAGGCAATTTAGCGGCTATCTTTGCTAAGGTGGTGATGGCAGAAAAAGACATAGAAATTGATTTAATTGCCGCTTTTCACCTAGAAAGTCTCGGACTGATTCACCGACAAGGTAAGTTTTGCCGAGTCAGTTGTCCTCTCTACCGTCAATATTTTGGCGAATATTTCCGGCAACGTTCTGTTTTTTTGCCGCAAAAAACTTCTCCCCTCGCCAAAAAAATTACGCTTGCTCACTTTGATACTTCCGAAAAAAGTCGCTATGCTATCTAGTTTATCGTCTGTTAGGCACTCGACTAACACAGCCTAGGAGTGCTAAAGTTATCACCATAAACATCCTCAAGGAAAATCAACTCGGCGTGGACAATCCTGCCGCAATCTCTTCTTTAGCTTTTCGAGCTGCTGCGACTAGATTATTCTTCGTCTGTTTAAAAGACTGATCCCATCGTTTTTCTTCTTCAATTTCTGCAATATAAGCTCGAACGTACTCTACTAAATGCTCTTGAAGCTCATCAGGCAGAGACTCAACCATCTTGATGATCGTGGTAATAGCAGGAGAGGGCATGGTATCTATCAGCGTAGTAGGTTTTCTCTATTCTACAACGTCCACCGCAAACCCAAAATGATATGATCTTTGTGTCCTCTGTGTCTGGAGTGGTTTTTATTAATGAGCCTTGATCAAAACCAAACAATTTATAATTCAAGAGCGAGGTATTTATGGGTAAAGAAGAAGAACTACTTGAACAATGGCGAGAACTGACACCAGAAAAGCAACAAAAAGTTTTACAATTTGTTCAAACACTGAAATCTAAGTCAGAAACAATAGCACCACTTAATTAGGAGTCTAACCCATGAGCGGCCCCACCATCGAAACCGATTTAGGAAAAATCCTAGACCAGATTAATCAAAATCTTAAAGAGACCAATCAGAAGCTAGACGCGCTCCAGAAAGATGTCACAGAGATCAGGATTGTTCAAGTCCGATTCGAGGCCGAAGTCAAGGGAGAACTCAAGGCATTACAGGGAGAATTCAACACCTTACAAGGTGATTTAAAAGAGATTAAAGGCTCCCAGAAAGCCCAAATTTGGGCATTAATCACCATCTTGGCAACAGCAGTTATCGGAACTGTTATCGGCTTTATCATCACTGTTCCCCCTGTTAGCAACCCCTAACTCCCACTGCCGTGGAACAGGCTTCTGGTTCCTGTTTGATATTCAGGTAGAATTAATGATAGAATTGATGCGTTACGGCGGATTGTTAATTTTGCTTTTTTGACCGGATTTGTAACCGCCTAATCCACCCTACACTTTACTAATTCTTAAGATTCCCATAGTTCACCCACTCCAAAAATTTGGGAGACTTGCAAAAATGTCAAAAAGATGGTCGCGCCGTAAAGTTTTAAAACAGTTGGGGTTAGTTACAGCCGGGAGTGTCGCTAGTGTTGTTTCTTCATGTCAGTCTATTACTCAATTTCGTCCTCAACCGATAAATCTAACTCTATTTACAGAGAAACTACCCAAGGGAGTAACACTGGAGATGGTAGGCTTACCAGCAGGTCAATTTCTCATGGGATCTCCTGACAGTGATCCCGATGCTGACAAGTCTGAAAAGCCTCAACACCAAGTTCAAGTCAACAGTTTTGCGATTGGGAAATATCCAGTGACTCAGGCACAATATCAAGCAGTAATGGGAAACAATCCCTCTCGGTTTCAAAACAATCCGCAAAATCCGGTAGAAAAGGTTAGTTGGAACGACGCTCAAGCTTTTTGTCAAAAATTGAGTCAAATAACAGGGAAAACCTATCGCCTACCGACAGAAGCCGAATGGGAATATGCTTGTCGTGCGGGGACAACCACTCGCTTTTATTTCGGTGATGATGCTAATCAGTTAGGAGATTATGCTTGGTATGACGGAAATTCTCAGTATACAACTCATCCTGTTGGTCAGAAAAAGCCAAATGCTTGGGGGCTTTATGACATGAGTGGCAATGTTTGGGAGTGGTGCGAAGACAATTGGCACTATAACTATGAGAATGCACCAAGGGATGGCAGTGCTTGGCTGACAAATGATAATGATGATCGAATACTGCGGGGCGGTTCTTGGTTCAACTTTCCTTATGACTGCCGTTCCGCTAACCGCAACCCCTACTACCACCGCAACAGCGACGACACTGTCAACAACGGTTTTCGGGTAGTGTGCGGGTTCGGGAAGACTTCTTAGCCCTTTGCACTTTAGCCCTTTTGCCCTTTGCTCTTCTTCGGTTTTCCCGCCTAACGGCGGGTCGATTTTTTTGAAAAAATTGGGGTAGCTTGTAGGGTGTGTTAGGCGCGTATTTAAAGGAGATTTGTTAATAATTAAACTATGATCGCGCCGTAACGCACCATCTTAAGAAAATTGGTGCGTTACGCTATCACTAACGCACCCTACAAGAGCCGCTGGTCGATTTTTTTTGAAAAAATTGAGGTAGCTTGTAGGGTGTGTGTTTGCGCGTATTTAAAGGAAATTTGTTAATAATTAAACTATGATCGCGCCGTAACGCACCATCTTAAGAAAATTGGTGCGTTACGCTATCACTGTAGCTTGTAGGGTGTGTGTTTGCGCGTATCCAAAGGAGATTTGTTAATAATTAAACTATGATCGCGCCGTAACGCACCATCTTAAGAAAATTGGTGCGTTACGCTATCACTAACGCACCCGACAAGATACGCTACTGTTTCCTCTGTGTCTGGAGTGGTTTTTATTATGATTATTTAACTGCTATCGAATATCCCCTCGTAGCAATCTCTCCCTAGTAACAGGTTTCTAGTTCCTGTTTGATATCCAGGTAGAATGAATGATATAATTGGTGCGTGGGGTGTGGTTCTTTCGTGCAAAAGCTTTTCACCTGTAGAATATAACAATCTCAGGTCTTTTATCAAGTCTAATTTTAGGGGTTTTGCTCCCGGAAACATCAGCTTTTGGGGAACTCGATACTTAACGATGTTGATGTCTATTATCGCGGAATTTCTAAGTTTAATTTAGGAGATAAACAAGGGGCGATCGCATAATTCTTTTCAACGAGGTTATGAGCTATCCAGCAATTCGATACCCATCACCATCACCTGATTGCATTTATTGATTTTTCAT
The DNA here is from genome assembly GCF_027531875.1 of Microcystis sp. LE19-84.1B. Lineage (NCBI taxonomy): Bacteria > Bacillati > Cyanobacteriota > Cyanophyceae > Chroococcales > Microcystaceae > Microcystis > Microcystis sp. LE19-84.1B. Next base: position 21,304 of record NZ_JAPZSR010000429.1, read on the forward strand.
CGCATACTATTTAAAAAGAAACGTGCCAAAGACAAAAATCATCTTTTATCAAGAAGCAGAAGGCATCTCACCTGTTGTTGAGTGGCTTCAGAAATTACTCAAAACTGATAAAAAAGGATTTGCCAAATGTATAACCAAAATCGAACAACTTGCCGCACAAGGTCATGAACTGCGCCGCCCTGCTGCTGATTATCTCAGAAATGATATCTGGGAGCTTAGAGCCAAACAGGGAACCATACAATATCGAATCCTCTATTTTTATCATGGTCAAAATATAGCAATTATTGGTCATGCTCTTATCAAAAAAACTGCCGCCGTTCCCTCACAAGACATCGAGAGAATTATCCAAAGAAAAGCACAATTTAAACAAAATCCAGAACTTCATACTTATCAAGGAGAAATAAACAATGCCTAAAACCACAGATGCAGTAAAAATCATTCACCAAATGATTGCAGACGATCCCACAATCAAAGAACAAATTGCCCTAGAATCCCTCAACTCAGAAATCGCACAATTGATTTATGACGCTCGTATGAATGCTGGATTAACTCAACAACAACTAGCCGACCTAATCCATGTTGAGCAATCCGTTATTGAAGATCTAGAAGACGCTGACTATCAAGACAATCCCCTAATAATGCTACAAAAAATTGCCACTGCCCTTAATCAACGAGTCAAAATGAGCCTTGTTAGTAGCTTGTAGGGTGCGTGTTTGCGCGTACTTAAAGGAGATTTGTTAATAATTAAACTATTACCGCGCCGTAACGCACCATCTTAAGAAAATTGGTGTGTTACTCTATCACTAACGCACCCGACAAGAGCCGCTACTGTGTCCTCTGTGGTTTTTATTATGATTATTTAACTGCTACCGAATATCCCCCCGTAGCAATCTCTCCCTAGTAACAGGTTTCTAGTTCCTGTTTGATAAATGATATAATTGGTGCGTGGGGCGTGGCTCTTTCGTGCAAAAGCTTGTAAGCTTTACAATATAACAATCTCAGGTCTTTTGCCAAGTCTAATTTTAGGGGTTTTGCCCACGGAAACATCAGCTTTTCACAGAACTTGATTTTTATCTTAAAATTGATACAATAAACCATAAAGAGATAATGACAATGATAAACCTAGAAACAATTCAAGAAGATATTGCGTCCCTTCCCCTCGACGCACAACAGACTATTCTTGAACTTGTAGATATTCTAAAAAAACGATATTCTCTCAAGCAACAGGAAATGAAAGAGCAGGGAACAGAAGATTGGTCTGACTTTATCGGTTGTATAGAAGCTGAACCAGACCTTTCGCAAAACTATAAAACCTATTTAACAAGTGAACTTAAGCAAAAATATGATCATTGTTGATACTGGTTTCTGGCTGGCTCTTGCTAATAAAAACGACTTACTTCACCCATTAGCAAAAAAACAATTCCAAAAATTCATCAATCAACAATTTATTACAACCTGGTGCGTTGTTACTGAAACTTGCTACTTACTACAAAAACGAGTAGGAATAGATGTCCCAAAAACCTTTATCCATAAAATCTCCACAGGAAAAATACAGGTATTCAACCTAAAAACTAAGCACTGCCAACCCATTGAAGAACTGATGCAAAAATATAGAGATTTGCCAATGGATTTAGCCGACGCATCTTTGGTTATTTTAGCAGAAGAATTAGGTTCAGGTCAAATTCTTTCCGTTGATTATCGAGATTTTAATACCTATCGTTGGAAAAATACGGAGCCATTTCAAAATCTTTTTCAAGAACAAATGTAATCTGGAACAGACTTCGAGTTCCTGTGTTTGATATTCAGGCAGAATGAATGATATAATTGGTGCGTGGGGCGTGGCTCTCTCGTGCAAAAGCTTTTAACCTGTAGAATATAACGATCTCAGGTCTTTTATCAAGTCTAATTTTAGGGGTTTTGCTCACGAAAACATCAGCTTTTCACAGAACTCGATACCTGACACCTCGCTTTATCAATAAACAATAATTTGAGAAAATGAACCAAAAAACTTACCAACTAACCTTAAACTTTGACCAGATTTTAGATTTGGTTAAACAACTCCCAGAAAGTGACAAAATACAACTCAGTAAAGAACTGGAAAAAGAAACTTTAAATCACAAATTAACCCAACTTTTAGAAACCTTTAAAACTGATGAGCTTTCCCTAGAGACAATTACCGAAGAAGTGGAGGAAGTTAGGGCTGAAATTTATGGACAACAAGCCACCGATTAAAGTTATTATTGATACTAACCTTTGGATTAGCTTTCTTATTGGTAAACAGTTAGCTAGTTTAAAATATCTACTGATTGAAAAAACTCTTGTGCCGATTTTTTATCCCCAGCTACTTAATGAAATTAACCTTGTTACCAAAAGACCAAAATTACAAAAGCATTTTCCCGAAAGTAAAGTTCAAGAGTTACTTGAACTTTTAAGCATAATTGGGTTATGTATTGAGACTAAATCAAAAATTAATATCTGTAGAGACGCTAAAGATAACTACCTTTTAGCCTTAGCCAAAGATAGTCAAGCTGACTTTTTAATTACAGGCGATCAAGATTTATTAATTTTGCAACAATTTGGAATAACTAAAATTGTTACTTATCAACAATTTTTGGTAATCTGTAGGTTGGGTTGAGGAACGAAACCCAACCCAATTATTTAAAAGTGTTGGGTTTCACTATCGTTCAACCCAACCTACAATAAGACTACAATAAGATTGGCGAAAATTAAGCTAGAACATCGACAACGAACCCGGTTTTATTGCAAGGTTTGTTGTTGTGCTTCAGCGCTAAACTCTAAAAGGGGATAAATGATTATGACAGAATATACTATTAGTTCAGGAAACATTTTTGAAGACTTAGGCTTTGCTAATGCTGAAGAAAAACTCGCTAAAGTCAAGCTGGCTTCAGTGATTTATGATCTGATTACTGAAAAAGGATTAAGCCAGCAGGAGGTCAGTCAAATTTTGGGAATTGACGAGGCTAAAATTTCTAACTTAAAAAATGGCAGATTGCAAAAATTTTCTCTTGAGCAGATGTTTAGCTTTCTAGTAGCATTAGGTCAGAATATAGAAATCTTAGTCACTCCCCAAGCCGTAGCAAACTCTAGTGTAAGTATCCAGGTCATGTATCGAAATAAATCCTAATCTAAGTGCGATCACCGATCTCGTAAGGTGTGTTAATATTAATGTAACGCACCAGCCAACTTTAAATAAAGGACTAACCGTAATGTCATCAATTATTACCGAAGAAAAAACCAAAGAAATCCTAACCGAAATCCTCATTGAAATGATGCAAAACAAACGGGAACTATTTTATGAAATTGTTATCGAAGCCCTAGAAGATATTGGTTTAGCTAATGCTATTACGGAAGGATTAAATGGTGAATTTGTTCCAGAAGAAGAAGTTTTTGCTATTCTCAATGGAGAAGCTGAATGAAAATTCAATTTGTAGCCAAATTCTCCAAAGACTTAAGAAAAATTAAAGATCAAAAACTATTATCTGAGATAAAAATTGTTGTCAATGAATGCAAATTAGCTCAAACACTGGATGATGTAAAAAACCTCAAAAAGCTTAAAGGTTATCAGGGTTTTTATCGTATCAAAATAGGAGATTATCCCATTGGTGTTGCAATTATTAACGATGAACTGATCTTTAGTCGATTCTTACACAGAAGAGAAATTTATAGATTTTTTCCCTAAAACTAAGCACTGCCAACACACTGAAGAACTGATGCAAAAATATAGAGATTTACCAATGGATTTAGCCGACGCATCTTTGGTTATTTTAGCAGAAGAATTAGGTTCAGGTCAAATTCTTTCCGTTGATTATCGAGATTTTAATACCTATCGTTGGAAAAATACGGAGCCATTTCAAATAAAACTGGCTGAAATAAGTGATCAAGAATGGTTAAAAAATCAAGGAGAATAACAAAATGAGTGATTTTGAAAAAAGTAATAGTAATATTTTCGCTGATCTTGGCGACCCAGAAGCCGAACAAACTTTAGTCCGCGCTCAAATTCTATCTCGGATTATTGATATAATCAATGAACGGAACTTCACGGAAGCTGAAACAGCAGAAACTTTAGGAATATCAAAACTAGAAGCATCTCAATTAATCAAGGGAAAACTGAGTCAATTTTCTCTTGAAGATTTGTTTCATATTCTCAACGCTTTTGATAAAGATGTTGAAATTATTCTTAAGCCGAAAGTTGATGTCCAATTCGCTAAAATTCGGGTGTTAATAGAACTATAAACATTAATATGAAGGAAGGATAAACTATGAAAGAACAATAGTATTTTAGCACCAGAAAACGAGGTGCAATCGATGATTTTAGCCGATAATTCCGTAAGGGTGGCGTAGGAGTCTTTTATTATGCAGGATATGGGGTACAGGTAGAAGGGGAGAATTATTTAATTCCCCTCAAGGCCAAACTCTTGAAGGGAAGCGATGTCCGCTCATAACGCTTTCCCAGATCGTAATTTTAAGGAGTAAAAAAATGAAATTTAATTATTATCCTGAAACTGATTCCCTGTACATTAGTCTATCAGATAAAACGAGTACCGATTCTCAAGAAATTGCTCCTGATATTGTCTTGGATTTTGACAAAGAAGGAAAATTAGTCGGAATTGACATTGATAGAGCAAGTCAAGTTGTTGATTTAACTCATTTGGAATCTGAATCGTTACCTGTAAATTCTATTCTCTTAGCAAATTAGTAATCTGTAGAAACCCAACTCAATTATTTAAAAGTCTTGGGTTGAACGATAGTGAAACCCAACCTAGGATAAGACTTTATTGATGATCCCTGTCAATCGGGCGATCGCAATTTAATTAATGCCCGTAATATGTTGTAAAATCGTATCTAATTTTTGGTTAATCTCATCACGAAACTCTTCAAAATTCGATTGAAGCCGATCAACTTTATCTTCAAGATGATCAATTTCCTCATAGACTCGATCAAAACTCCGGTTTAGCTCTCTTCCTGTCACTTGGGTATCTTCCAGACGCTCCAGGCGCCGATTAAGACTCCTCAATTGACGCTCCACTTCATAATTTTTATCGTTCGGTTCCTGAGCTTGTGCCATAGGGAAAATCGTTGAATGAGAATATCTTAACTCAATTATATGTTAACTATTGACTAAATAAAGGATTCTACTTCTCTTAAATCAGCCTGTAGGGTGCGTGTTTGCGCGTATTTAAAGGAAATTTGTTAATAATTAAATTATGATTGCGCCGTAAAGCACCATCTTAAGAAAATTGGTGCGTTACGCTATCACTAACGCACCCTACAAGATAGGCGATTGCACTTACATCATTTAGGAGGAACAATCCACTACGGTGATCGCACAATTGGGTATGTTAGAATAAACACAGTTATTTCTCAAAGAAAATACCATAGGACAAGTTTCAGTTTCACAAGTAAAGGAAGATTTTGCTTACATTATGGACAGGGCCCAACAAGAACCGATTCTTGTCCGGGAGCATGACCACAATTGTGTGGCTATTATTTCGATGAAGGATTATGAGGATTTGCTCAAGATAAAAAATCTTCGTCTAAAAAATATATCGGCAGATTTAGGAGCAGGGTAATGATTCGGTAGTAGTGGCGTAGCCCTCTTGCTTACCTGGTATGAATTGTGTAAAATATTTATGAATAAAAATAATTGGAACCCAATCAGTCTTTAAACCTCTAGCTTGCTCATGACTTTTCT
>NZ_JAPZSR010000426.1:0-16456 GCF_027531875.1 Microcystis sp. LE19-84.1B
TAATAATCGCGCCATCGGTTCGGCATAAATTAAAGCTAGGGATTTGGGATAAAGTTCCCCAAAAACTATCTGGAGATAGGCCACGATTAAAAAAGCTAGACAAAGAGAGAAACCATGGGAGAGAAGATTTTGCCAGTTTAAAGAAAAGGGTAAAAAACTTAGTAATTTCTTCACAAAAACGGTCATGGTACTCTCCCCGATCCAACCTAAAGCTAAACTAGAAAGGGTGATGCCTAATTGGGTAGTGGAAAGTAAGCGATCGAGACTTCTTTGTAGAGATTGTACCGTCTGCGCTGGCACATCTCCCGCGGCCACTAGCTGACTGATGCGGGTACGACGGACAGACACAAGCGAAAATTCGGCCGCTACGAAAAAAGCATTGAGGACGATTAGTAAAAAGACTAAAATTAAACGAGTCAATAAATCCTGATTATCCATAGCGAAAAGGCAAAATTCGCCTTTTTTAAAGCCTATCCTTTGGTTTCGTCCTTTGATTGCGGTTGGTTTTTCTGTTGTTGCATATAAACTCTCACTCTTTTAATTACTTCTTCTTCTTTCACGGGGATAAAAGTTTGATTGCGACCATAACTGGTGCGATCGTTGGTAAACTTTTTAGCGGGGTTGATATCCGGTTGACTGACTCCCTTCAGGGAGGCGATTCCCAATTGATAGGCTACCCAACCGCTACCGAAGCCGGCGGCTAACATGGCTACCATCAAAAGGAGTCCTAACTGCAAGGAGGTGCTGATTGCAAATTTTTTCATCTTGGTGGGGCTGAATTTTCACGTTCAGAGTAATTACCGATCTATAATGAGTTAATAGTATAACCCAGGGTTGGCCGAGCGGTTGAGGCAACGAACTCATAATTCGTGCTAGGCAGGTTCAACTCCTGCACCCTGGATAGTTTTGATGGCTTCGGGTGATCGGCTTCGACTGCACTGGAGTAAGTGCAGAGTGTAGGGTGCGTGTTTGCGGCTACCAATTCGGTCAAAAAACCAAAATTAACAAGCCGCCGTAACGCACCGATTATATTATCTCTTGTTTCAAGGCTCTGCCTTGGAACACAATATTTAAGGCTCTGCCTTAAAGAGTATTCAGGTAGAATCCTTGCTTCTGATCAAGGTTCTGGTATCTCCAACTGACGAAAAATTCTCACAGCAGTAAACTCGACAATTTCTCGATGTCGAGGGATGGCTGCGCGCCGACCATTGAGGGGATTTTCCCAGATGGAATGTTCACTTCCTTCTCGTACTAATTGACAACCCTGTTGACTGAGATAACGTAACAAATCTCGACGCTTCATGAGGCGATCGAAGTCGGTACAATTTGGACATGGGTTGATGCAGAAAAGATTAGATAAATTGGTTCTTCTAAATCCGCTTCTGGGTCTGTTAACAACGCATTAGGCAAGGGTAAAGATTCCCCCCTAGATATATTAACTTCTGCCATGTCCACCAGCGCACTGGCTAAGGAACGGCGCACTGCTGCTAGATCATTTCCCCAGGAAATCACGCCAGGGAAATCCAAGACTTCTCCATGTACTCCCTGTTCCAGAAATTTATACATTGCTTTGTAGGTAAGCATCCAATTTATACTCCTTTCTTTCACCGATATATTTAGTAAAATGTAGTAAAATGTAGGGTGCGTTAGGCGGCTACCAATTCGGTCAAAAAAACAAAATTAACAAGCCGCCGTAACGCACCAATTGTATCATTAGTTGTTTGACCAAATCTAAATTTTCTGTAATCATATTGACCTCATGTTATATTTAAGGTTAGTTTTATCAACCGGAATATCCCTTGGCTTCGCTTCTTTCATAATTTATTGTTTTTATTTACTTAATTTGATTATTCTCTAGCCACTTGGTAGCTTCACTAATAAACATTCTTGCATTTTCTAAAGTTTTGCCTGCTTGTTGTTGAGTGATGGGTATGGTTTCATCATAATCACTCAACTGTCTTAAATCAAAAGTTTCACTTAAGGTTCTTGATAGTTTTTGAGATAGTTCTCCTGTTTTAATAAATTGCTGTCCAAATTGTTGAATCAAGCCTCTGTGAGTTCTAGTATTGACGTTTTTAGCAGCTAGGAGAGCCTGTACTGTAGATATAATGAGTAATAAGCGCGAGAAATACAAGCACGATATAGAGTATTTTCCCACAAAATTTCAGCAGCATATAATTCTTCTTTAGCTAGATTTAGCAATGTTTGAATGCGGTTCATAAAGCTATACCTTCTCGGCGAATATTTTCTAATAAAGGAGTATCTTTACATAAAAATTCTTCTTCAGATATGGGCAAAACTGAGATGAGTTGATCGTATTTAAGGTTAATTTGATTTTTAACTTCTCCCATACGGAAAATTTCATCGCCAGGAGAAACTGGATTTTTTAAAATTACCATGATATCAATATCAGAGTCTTCTGTTGCATCCCCTCTTGCTTGAGAACCGTACAGAACTAAGTTGATTAATTTATCGCCATAGATTTTTTCTAGTGCTTGGCGAAATTCTGTGATAATTTTTTCAAGTTTTTTCATAATTTATCAATTTTAGACCTTCAAACTATTTTCCCAAAACTTTAGCCCCATTTTCTGGCAGTTTGTCATTAGCTGTTTCAGATTGATGTTTGTGTATTACCAAGTCGATAAAATTGTTAACTTCCAGTAAAAGTGACTCTGGTAGTTGTTACAATTTAGCGATTGTAGTTTGACGAATATTTATGAGAACAACCTTCCCCAAAATACTTTTTCAAGATTTTTGATGTTGTCGAGAGCTTTACGATACCATTCCATATTGCCTTGCTGCGAGTAAAGTTGTGCTGCTTGATTGTAGTCAGCGATCGCACCTTGCTTGTCTCCTAAGTCAGACTTGGCATTCCCGCGATTGTTGTAGGCAGCAGCATAGTCGGGTTTGATTTTAATGGCTTGATTGTAGTCTGCGATCGCCCCTTGTTATCAAGGTTCTGGTATCTCCAACTGACGAAAAATTCTCACAGCAGTAAACTCGACAATTTCTCTATGTCGAGGGATGGCTGTGCGCCGACCATTGAGTGGATTTTCCCAGATGGAATGTTCACTTCCTTCTCGTACCAATTGACAACCCTGTTGACTGAGATAACGCAACAAATCTCGACGCTTCATGAGGCGATCGAAGTCGGTACAATTTGGACATGGGTTGATGCAGAAAAGATTAGATAAATTGGTTCTTCTAAATCCGCTTCTGGGTCTGTTAACAACCCATTAGGCAAGGGTAAAGATTCCCCCCTAGATAAATTAACTTCTGCCATGTCCACCAGCGCACTAGCTAAGGAACGGCGGACTGCTGCTAGATCATTTCCCCAGGAAATCACGCCAGGGAAATCCAAGACTTCTCCATGGACTCCCTGTTCCAGAAATTTATACATGGCTTTGTAGGTAAGCATCCAATTTATACTCCTTTCTTTCACCGAATTTTTTGATTAATCGTAAAATGTAGGGTGCGTTAGGCGGCTACCAATTCGGTCAAAAAACCAAAATTAACAAGCCGCCGTAACGCACCGATTGTATCATTAATTGTACCTAATCTAAAACAGGCTTCTAGCCTGTTCCACGGGAAGATGGCCTCGGGGGGATATTGGTTGATAGATAGATAAAGATTAACGCTGGTCTCACCCCCTCGCAATCACAGAGTGTAGGGTGCGTTATGCTATTACTAAAAAAACCTAAGAAACTAATTCAAATTCAACCTTCATTTTTAGGGCTGTAGCTATGAGATTTAACAACAAAAAAGAGTTTCCTTCATAGTCAGCATTTTCTAAAGTTTTAATAATAGATTCATCAGTATTAATTAATTCTGCTAAAGCTTTTGTCGAAAGATGATATGTTTCCTTTATCTTAAATATTTTTCTGGCTACTTCGTCATCAATACGAGCTTTTTCTAATTCTAATTGACGCGCTGGATTATTCGCGTAATAACGTTGGTAAAGAATTTTTAAGCCATCGGCTGTTGTTTGGGGTGTATTCATATTAACTCCTGAAAATAAGTGTGTAATGCGGAGTAAGGGTTTGTAGTTTTTCTAAAATAATTTGCAGGTGGGGAGTTATGGATATCATGGCAATCTCAAGTTCATATTTAAGGCAGAATAATAAAGTAGCTCATGTTATCGGATTGAATTAAATTGAAATGTCTGTGGTCTAATGTCAGAATTTGGTTAATAGAATAGCGTTCTGCCATGACCAGTAAACTAGCATCAACTAAGCCTAACGGTAAATCTTGATAACGAGTCATAATTTTAAGAGCTTTTTCTAAATCTTCTAAATCGAAGGGAAGCAAACTATATTTTCCCTGTGTAATATCCATCAAAAAAGCTCTAGCTACTCTTTCACCGAGATATTTAGTCGCTAAATAATCAACTTCTGGTAATACCGTCACAGGCACAAAAACTTGCTGATTTTTGATCGCTTCTACGACAATAAAATGATAGTGATCGTCTCGGTCTAATAGGGCAATAATTCCACTGGTATCTGCTATTATCTTTCGTCCTGCCACAATAATTCCTCGCAACGAGTTGATAGGTCAGACATTCCACTAGCTCCCATCCCAATAGATGGGGGTAAAGATGGGGAATCATTGTCTTTTATTGGCTCATTTTCTATATTTTCCCCTATTTCTTTAAGGATTAATTGAGCAATATTTTCCTGTCGATCTGCTGGCAGAGTAGCTAATTTTTTGAGAGCAAGTTCTAATAATTTAGTCATGATTTTTTATTCAATGAAAAAGTTCAAATTATAGCGCACCACTTTTATCATTCATTCTACCTGAATATAACGACGAGAAAGATTGCTTCGGGGGGATATTGGTTGAGAGATGAAGGTTAACGTGAATATCCCCCCTCGCAATGACATCTTTGTCGGAAAAAAGCTTCCTTTGACTTGGCGAAGCAATCAGTGTCAGGTATCGAGTTCCGCAAAATGCGATATTTCCGCGATCAAAATCCCTAAAATTATCCTTGACAAAAGACCTGAGATCGTTATATCCTACAGGTTACAAGTCTGTGCGCGAGAGAAGAACCTCCAAAATCCTCCCAGCCCACACACCTCCGTCACACAATGCATCATCGTCACATGAGTAATAAACTCCCATTGGGAGGTGAGCTTTGGGGGCTACTATATTAAAAGTTAAGTCTCTGTAGTACAACCAACTACCTCCTTTTCTCCAGCCGACACGATCGCCGAACTTTTCCCACACTCTTTCATTATACTGTATCGTACCACCGAGACTCTCATAGATTTTTTTCTGGACGCTGAAGCCAAACTTACCGTTACTGTAGTGCAGCCAGAGTTGGTTAATAGTTCGTAAATCTTCCCAGGGAAAATTATTAATATGCCATCTCCCTAACCATCCTTCCTTTTCCATTCCTGCTGCCTGAAGCATGACTTTACCTGTTTCTTCGTCTGCTTCTTTCCAGTTTCCTGCTGCTAGGAGTTGCTGTAATTGAGAATAGTTAACACCCTTAGCACTTTTAAGCGCAATATTAGCAGCAACTTTAGGCGTTGGTGGCGTTTGAATAACAGGGGTTGCTGGTGTTTGTATAGAAGTTGTTGGTGATTGTCCCGTCAAATCTTGTAAAATCTCCTTTGCTGATTGATAACGTTTTCTTGTCCCAAACTCGATCATTTTATCAAGAATGCGCCCTAAATCATCCCGAACATTATTATTGACTAAAAACTGTCGCCAAATCCATTCATGGTCACTGGTATCAAATAAATCAAAGGGTGAAATCTGAGTCAACAAATAAATACAAGTGACCCCTAAACTATACAAATCACTGGGATTGTTTGGCTTACCATTAGCTTGTTCTGGTGCGACATATTCCGCTGAACCGATTACCGTACCAGTAACAGAACGGTTAAGAGGTGTAACAACTTTAGACGCACCAAAATCCACTAAAACCGCTTTTTTGTCTGAGTTACGTCTAATAATATTTTCCGGTTTAATGTCTCGGTGAACTACTCCCCGACTATGGATAAAATCTAAAACTGGCAAAATATCTGTTAATAAAGCTTTAATCTTGGCTTCATTAAATACCCCTTGGCTTCTTAATTCTTGTTCTAAATTCTGTCCTTCAATATATTCTTGTACCAAATATTGACGGTCATCATCATGATTGAGATAGGCGAAAAGTTCAGGGATTTGGGGATGTTTTCCTAATTTCTCTAATTGGATTGCTTCTTTTTCAAATAATTCTGAAGCTTTCTCAATTGTATCAGTCCCTTGAGCCGAAGGAAAAAACTGTTTAATCACACAATAAGGTTTAGAAGGCTTACTATAATCTACCGCCTTAAAAGTACGACCAAATCCTCCTTGACCAATTAATTTAATTGCTTGATAACGCTCTTGTAAAAACAATTTAGAGCGGCATTTTTCACAGAATTTATTGCCATCTGGATTGGCAGAAGAACAATTAGGATTGAGACACAGACTCATGGTTTTTACTCCTTTAAGTAGTTTGGTTGACGTTAAACGTTAAAAAAGTAGCTGTTGGTTATGTTGGGTTTCCTGTCTTAGCTGTTGGTTGTGTTGGGTTTCGTGTTTTAACTGTTGGTTATGTTGGGTTTCCTGTCTTAGCTGTTGGTTATGTTGGGTTTCGTGCCTCAACCCAACCTACGGTACTTGATCTCATACATTTGACTTCAATAAAAGGTCTGATACCTCCCTGAAGACGGAAACTACCTTTTTTGGCTAACTTACATTCAGCAGAGTATTTTTTGGCGTTTTTTTTGATTGATAATAGCTACGTCTGTTGTGAAAAGCTGACAACAATCAATCATATAGTCATTGCCAAAAAGCTCGAATCATTAAAAATTTGATTTCCCCAAAACTTTGCGCTTTAAAGCTAGAACACGAGGACGCGCACCTTGACTAGAAAATCCTAACCCTTCACGGAATATTTCGGGCATATAATAACGAACTGCATCTTCTTTATCCTTATCCTCATAAATTACTCCCATTTGCTCAAGAACATTGACTTTGGTAGCATCCAGATTAAACTGTTCTAGAGAAAAAGGAATTTTTTTATCACTATATTTATGTAAACTTTCTGCCCAGCTTTTAAATATAGGATATTCTTGCTTAGACTCGTCAACTTTTTCTTCACTACAGGGTTCAAGCGCTCGTCGAATCGCTTGGGGAGGTAACAGTCTAGTATTCGACCATTTAGTAAATTGTATTTCTTCTTTTTTTTCTACAGTAATATTAGCAGCATGATACAAAAATCTCACAATATCCCGCGCTTGCAGTCTTCCATTAAAATCGGTTAAAGCGGCAAAAATCCAATTGTCTGACTTAGCTTCCCTTGCATTATCTGCTCCTAATTTTTTGCCCCAAAGTCGTTCTAGTTTTTCTTTTAAATCTTCAATTGAACAATCGAATAAATCTTGAGGGTTAGCATTAATAACCGATGATTGTATGCAGAGCCAATAGGAAAGTTTAAGAAACGATTCTAGATTCCAAGATAGATCATAATTACAATATAAGCTTTCAAATTGTTGCGAGTTTTGTGTAATTGTATATCTCAAGAAATCTCGACGCAGAAAGACAATCAATCCGAGATTAGATTGCCGAATTTCTGATAATTTATTGGGTAAATGATCGATTAAGGCTTTCAAGGCTTTTCGTTCACAGTTATCATTGGCAACATTAGGAAAAGCATCTTCCAATCCATCAAATAAAAATATAATCTTCGAGTTTTTTTGTTGAAGGTATTCATGCAGTTCTTGTAATTGACAATTTTCAGAATTATAACCTAAAACTCTCGAAATTTCTTTGATCCAAAAATTTGTCCAATCAACCTCATTCCAATCCTGATTTGATAGCGACTGTATGATTCTGTCTGTTAAATCCGAGGAGGAAAATTGATAATCATTATTAAGAACATTATTAACATTTTGCCGTGCTTCCTCAAGAATATTTTTGGCCTTATCATTTAAATTTTTTGATTGCAGTAAAGGAAATATTAAACCGAGATTGTCTCGGGAATTTTCTTGATTTTGAAGATCAACTTTATTTAAAAAATTTTCCCAAGACTGTAGGCGAGATAGCTGAATATAATTAAAGGTTTTTCCCGCACCTTTAGCACCAATTGAGATAACATTAGGTAGTTTATCTTGAAAATTACGAGCGAGATTTTTCAATGGCTCGGTAATGAGTAAATCTTCCCCTTCTCCCTTTTCTGCATAAATATATTTATTGCAAGTATCCCTGAGTTTTTTCACATCATCTAAGGAGTTATCTGAAGGTGTGGCTGATGCAATGCTATTATTAGATAATTCATCTTCTGCCCATTGTTTTGCCAGTTCCATCAAGGAAGTTGAACTTAATTTGTTTTGAGCTTCGTCCCAATTGTTAACATATAGTAACTCTTGGGCGAAATCAGTTTCTTTAATATCCAGTCTAGTAGTATATAAACTCTCATTTTTGGGTTGAACATAAGCCGACTGTAATTGCTCTAAAATATTCTCAAATGCTGGTAAATTTCTGACTTCTGGGGTTAAAAAACTAATAATTATCGAAGGATCATAATAATTATCATCCTTTACTTTTGAGTCACTGGGAGCTAGTAAGCCAATTTTTTCTAAAACCATCCTGACACCTCGCCAAGATTGCTCATTAACTGTTGTTACTAAAAATCTTTGGATTCTAGAGTCAAATAAAATTGGGCTAGAAATTTCACTTAATCCTGCTCTTAAATCAATAAATATATAATCTACTGCTAATTTTTGCCCTAATTGATGAATTGCATCCCCTACCTCCCAAGCACCCGACGGATTTCTGGCTAAATTTTCTGGCAGTATAGGAGTATCTAAGAGTTCTTCTTCTTCAATAAAAGCGGGTAAAAAATATAAAGTTGATTTATTTTGCTGTTTGGCAGTTTTCTTAATTTCTTGAGTTACCCAAGAGAGTGCCACCTCTAGAGATGGCTTGGGATATTGATAAACTTCTAAAAAATTGCTCAAAGATACGGTTGCCTCTTGATTTTCATACCTTTGCCAATAGGTTAACCCCGGAGCCTCTAAATCTGAGTCAATAACTAAAATTTTAACTGGTTTATTTATTTCTTTTGCTCTTGCTAAGAGAGCAAGAATATAAGCAGCTAAATGTAGGGTTCTTCCCACACCACCTTTAAAAGAATAAAAAGCAATAATTTCTGGCTTATCTTGATAAGTATTGGCTAAAAAATTATCCGATTGCTCTGAATCTGTATTTGCTTTTAAATAAGCGACTTCCTGCCAAAAAGGTCGAATCGATGGATAAAAATCAGAACTATTATCTATTAAAATAAATTCTACAGGAATAGAAGCATTATCAATATCTAGCTGAATAATTTGTTCTGATTCTTGATACCAATCTCCGAACCATTCTTTTAATATTGAGTTAGCTTTTGGTTGATCATCTTGATTTTGAATACCAATCTCTAAAGCACTACTAAAACAACTAATTTTAACAATACCATCAGGTAAGTCATTTCCGTTAGCGGTTTCGCGAGCAATTTTTCTTTTAATATCAAACCAAGTTAGTAATGGCCGTCTTCTCATAGTCCCTGCAACTCCTGTGCAATCCAACGTAATATATCTAACAATTTTTTTTCTAATTCACTATCCTTAATATTGTCACAGCATCCCCCATATCGCCACATTTGATTAATTTCACCGCAAGAAAGCTCTCTCTCTTGATTATTTTTTAAAGGTTTCATACTCAATTGTGGGGGAAGTTTTAGTTTTTCTCCCGCAGCTAGTTTGTCTAGTAACTTATTTATATCATGCCGCACTTCAAGTAATTCTCGACAAGAATCGGTGCAATCTTTACTTTGTCTTTTCAGTAAAACCGCTTTGAGACCACATTCAACCGAGTAAAATAGCAATAAACGATGAGCGTTAGTTCTGGTTTCGACCTTTGCCGCTCGTTGATTTTCTCTCCATGCTTTTTGTAGTTCTCTGTCTGTAAAAGGAATCACCCAGTCAACTCTTTGCACGATACGGTTAGATCCTAGCACAAAAAAACCCGCTGGCGCGGGCTTTTTTCACAAAACCAAAGTTTTAATTAACCTAACAACGCTTTTGCCTTCGCTACCACGTTATCCAGGGTAAAACCAAACTTCTCTGACATTCCTAGAGAAAATATCGTAATTTTGTTAAAATAATCTCAAAGAAAAGCCTCTAAAATCAAAGGTAATGTCTAAAATCGCTAAAAAACTTAGTAATTCTCCTTTTCGTTATCCCGGCGGTAAATTTTATGCCCGTAAGCTAATCTTAGCTTGTCTTCCCAGTCACCATAAGTATTGTGAACCTTTTGCGGGGGGAGCATCTATATTCTTTGCTAAGGAAAGTGTAGCAGAGAATATTCTCAATGACAAAGATGAAGAATTAATCAACTGTTATCGACATATCAAAGATTATCTTGGTAGTCTAATTGAATTATTAAAAGATCTAAACGCTACCAAAGAATTACACAGTTATTATAAAAATGAATTTCAACCAGCTAATGACCTAGAAAGAGCCATGCGTTGGTATTATCTAAATAGAACTTCCTACTCAGGAATTATGAAACTTGAAAATTGTTATTGGGGCTATGGTGATAAGTATTCTATGCGTCCTGAAAACTGGCCTTCTCACCTAAAAACCACTTCGGAAAAACTGCAAAATGTCAATTTATCTTGTTTAGATTTTGAAGATTTAATCAATCAATTACCCGATGATTACTTTTTATTTGTCGATCCTCCTTACTTTCAAGCAGATCAAAATAAATTCTATTCCTGTTTCTTCAGTCTAGAAGATCATGAAAGGTTATGTAAGACGTTGAAAAAACATCAACATCGATTTAAATTTCTTTTGACTTATGATAATTGCTCCGAAATTAGAGAAATGTATGATTGGTGTATTTCTTTACAAGATAATGAATGGAATTACACTATTAATCGAACTGATGATCAAAAAAATGGTTTAAAATTGGAACATGGTTATCAGAGTGAAAGACGCAAGGGCAAGGAGGTATTTATTGCTAATTATGATCTTCAGAAACCCGCAAGATTCACACCTCTACAATTAAGTTTATTCGATATATCTTGATTGCTAATTTTAATCAAGTAAATCCTCTATTTTTTCGGTCGGGAGCCATGGTTGTAGAGGTTCAGCCGTATTAACATCAAAGAAAATTTTGGGATAATTAGGGATGAAATTACAGTTGTGATCCTGGCATTTCTGGCGAGAACACTTGATGTTATTGGTTTGATTTGCTGTTAAATCTTTACTCCTGGCAACGTACATTTTTAAAAGGGCTTCTTCTTGATTATTAATATTAATTTTGCTTAAAAATATTTGCTCTTTTGGTGTGGGCTTCCAAACAAATAGTCCTGTTTCTAAATTGGTCTGAAAAAAAGCATTGGCAAGAGATGTAATTACTAAATCAAAATCTGTTTCAATATATTGATCTTTGTGAATATTTAGGCTTGTTGAAGGTATTCCTATCAATTTAGACCTTTGTTCTGCCGCTTTGTCTCCTAAGGTTCTTGATCTCATACATTTGACTTCAATAAAAGGTCTGATACCTCCCTGAAGACGGAAACTACCTTTTTTGGCTAACTTACATTCAGCAGAGTATTTTTTGGCGTTTTTTTGATTGATAATAGCTACGTCTATATCGTGAGAACCAGCTTGAGGATTTAAGCGAGGATTAGTAACTAAATAATTATTCGAGAGTATTTTTGACAGTTCATCTTGTACAGTGAACTCAAAAAACTTGCCACGAATCATAGGAATAACTTTTGGATCATTGAGAACTTCTGTAATATATTTGATATTCAAACTATAACTCTTACAAAAACTTTCTATTTTTTCAAACCATTCCCATTCAAGCTCGTTATCATGCAAAAACTGCTCAAGCAATTTAATCAAATCTTCTGACATCATCAGTATTTACATCGGAATTTATAGACATAGTGTTAAAAAGCTCCGAAAGACTTATGTTTAATGCTCTACATAAAGAAATCAAGCATAGTAAAGAAGGATTCCTTTTACCACGTTCAAGAAGACTGATGTAAGTTCTATCCAAATTGGCCGCTTCGGCCAACCTTTCTTGGGATAAACCCTTTTGAATACGAGCATTATGTAAACATCTGCCAAATTGAGCTAAATTGTCCTTTGCCATGCTTCGATTAAACTGCCTGACGTGACCCCTAGTCCACTGACTGACAGTCACAATAGAAAAACAAAAAAATGAGCCAGATTTTTCTGACTCATTACAGCTAAGATTTCAGGTAATTAACCTAACAACGCTTTTGCCTTCGCTACCACGTTATCCAGGGTAAAACCAAACTTCTCTAGAATCACACCCCCCGGAGCAGAAGCGCCGAAGGTATCAACCCCCAACACATCCCCCTCATCGGTGATGTAACGATGCCAACCCATGGTTGAACCCGCTTCCACTGCGAGACGTTTTTTCACTGCTTTCGGCAATACCGATTCTTTGTATTCTGCCGATTGTTCCTCGAATAGCTCCCAACAGGGCATAGAAACGACGCGAGCTTTAATTCCTGCCTCTTTCAACACCGCAGCCGCTTTATCGCAGAGATATAACTCGCCCCCCGTACCGATGAGAATGACATCGGGAGTACCTTCGCAATCGGTGATAGTATAAGCACCTTTAGCCACACCCGCAAGGGAAGTTCCCGCTAAATTGGGCAGATTTTGACGGGAGAGAGCCAATAAAGTCGGGCGTTTCTTTTCGCTCACCGCTACTTTATAAGCACCGGAAGTTTCCGTACCATCTCCCGGACGCATGACTAACAGGTTAGGAATAGCGCGCAGAGAAGCAACGTGTTCCACGGGTTGGTGAGTCGGTCCATCTTCCCCTAGGGCAATGGAATCGTGAGTCATTACCCAGATGACGCGGGTTTCTGACAATGCTGATAAACGGATAGAATTCCGCATATAGTCGGTGAAAATCAGGAAAGTCGCCCCGTAGGGAATCAATCCCGTGTTATGGAGAGCAATACCGTTACAAATCGCCCCCATCGCGTGTTCCCTTACGCCAAAGTGAACGTTACGCTCCTGATAACTGCCTTTTTGGAAATTACCAAAATGCTCTAATTCGGTGTAGTTAGAGTGGGTTAAATCCGCCGAACCACCGATTAAACCGGGTAAAACCCCCGCAAGGGCATTTAAGCAGATTTCCGAGTGTTTACGACTAGCCAGTGCCTTATCTTCGGGTTTATAAACCGGTAAAGCTTGCTCCCAACCTTCCGGCAGTTGACCGGTGGTTAACTGTTCAAATAAAGCCGCTTCTGCGGGATATTTAGCCTGATATTCGTTAAATAACTTATTCCAGTCCGTTTCTGCCGTCGCTCCCTTGTCCACTGCTTGCCGGAAACGATTTAACACCTCATCGGGAACCACAAACGGCTCGTATTGCCAACCCAGGGCCTTCCGGGTTAACTCGATTTCTGTTGCTCCTAAGGCTGCCCCGTGAACATCGGCGGTATTAGACTTATTGGGGGAACCATAACCGATGGTGGTGGTGATTTTAATCATCGAGGGTTTATCGGTGACAGCTTTGGCAGCCGCAATCGCATTGGCAATGGCATCTAAATCGGTGTTACCATTCTCAACGTGCTGAACGTGCCAACCGTAGGCTTCAAAACGCTTGCTCACGTCCTCGGTAAAAGCGATATCGGTGGAACCATCGATCGAGATATGGTTATCATCGTAGAGAGCGATTAACTTGCCTAAACCCCAGTGACCGGCCAAAGAACAAGCTTCCCCGGAAATACCCTCCATATTGCAACCATCACCCAAAATCACATAGGTGTAATGGTCGATAATTTTGGCATCCGGCTTGTTGAAACGGGCCGCTAAATGGGCTTCTGCTAGGGCCAAACCGACACCATTAGCAATCCCTTGACCCAGAGGACCAGTGGTCACTTCCACCCCTTCAGTGACGAAATTTTCGGGGTGGCCGGGGGTTTTCGATTTCCACTGGCGAAATTGTTTGATTTCCTCTAGGGGGACGCTATCGTATCCGGTCAGGTACATCAAAGCGTACTGCAGCATACAACCGTGACCGGCGGAGAGAACAAAACGATCGCGATTGACCCATTGGGGGTTTTTCGGGTTAAAACGCAGGAATTGATCCCAGAGAACAAAGGCCATGGGAGCGGCTCCCATCGGCAGTCCGGGGTGTCCCGATTTAGCTTTTTCCACGGCATCCACCGCTAAAAAACGCACGGCATTAATACAAAGTTCTTCGAGGGATTGGGAGGCGACAACCATAATGTTTTTTAGAATGAACTACAAAAATAAGACCAGGTTAAAGAGGGAGCCACTCACAGATTACTCTTTCAGGGGCATCGACTCAAGCATATTTTCTAAAAGCTAAGGTGACGTTATGGCCACCAAATCCAAAGGAGTTGGAGAGGGCAGCGTTAACTATCTGCTGACGACTTTCGTAGGGGACGTAATCGAGATCGCAATCGGGGTCAGGATTGTCCAGGTTGAGCGTCGGGGGAATCCGATCATTAGCGATCGCCATTACCGTGGCCACGGCTTCAATGCCGCCAGAACCGCCTAAAAGGTGGCCTGTCATCGATTTGGTGGAACTGATGGGGATTTGGTAGGCCGATTCTCCTAAAGCTTTTTTAATCGCCTTGGTTTCCGTGGGATCATTGGCCCCTGTACTGGTGCCGTGGGCGTTGATATAGCTAATTTCCGTCGGAGTTAAACCGGCATCTTTGATCGCTAATTCGATCGCTCTGGTGGCTCCACGACCATCGGGAACCGGTGCCGTCATGTGATAGGCATCGCAAGTCAGACCATAACCGATCATTTCGGCGTAAATCCGCGCCCCACGGGCCAAGGCCGTTTCTAATTCCTCTATAATCAAAATTCCTGCCCCTTCCCCCATAACAAAACCATCCCGGTCCTTGTCAAAGGGACGACTGGCCCGGGTGGGGTCATCGTTGCGGGTGGACAGGGCCTTAGCGGAGGCAAAACCAGCCAATCCTAGGGGGGTAACGGCGGCTTCCGTCCCACCGCAGATCATCCCTTTGGCTAAACCCCTTTGTACTAGACGGAAAGCATCTCCGATGGCATTGGAACCGGCAGCGCACGCAGTCACGGTGCAGTTACTCGGTCCTTTGGCCCCCGTGTGGATGGCGGTTAAACCAGCGGCCATATTGGCAATCATCATCGGGATCATGAAGGGACTACACCGGCTCGGACCTTTTGTCAAGTAAATTTCCTGTTGATCCTCAAGCACTTTTATGCCACCCACGCCCGTACCGATTAGTACGCCTATATCATCGGCATTGAGAGCGTCGATAACTAATCGAGAATCTTGCAGCGCTTGCAAACTAGCGGCGACGGCAAATTGAGCGAAACGGTCCATGCGCTTTGCCTCTTTGCGATCCACATAGTCGTGGGGGTCAAAACCCCGCACTTCCCCAGCAATGCGACAAGCGTGACGGGAGGCATTAAAGTGGGTAATTAAACCAATGCCACTTTTGCCGTTGATTAAGCCTGTCCAATAGTCTGCTAGATTATTGCCGAGGGGAGTGATCGCACCCATCCCCGTGATGACAACCCTTTTTAATGGCAATTCTGTCATGTTTGTTCAAAAATAAGGGCAGATTTTGCCCCAGATATTTAATCCTAATTGTCAATTTTCCCGCAATAATTAGGCGGTTGCTCCTACTTTCTCGCTAATATGGTCAACAGCTTTGCCTACAGTGTCAATTTGTTCGGCCGCTTCGTCGGGAATTTCAATATCAAATTCTTCCTCTAAAGCCATCACTAACTCGACCACATCGAGGGAATCAGCTTGCAGATCATTAGCAAAGCTTGCTTCGGGGGTAACTTTTTCCGGCTCTACTTCTAATTGTTCCACAACAACTCTTTTAACTCGATCGAAAATACTACTCATGGATGTCAATTTTTATCCGCTGGTTTACCGGACTCTAGCCTCTAGGGTCTGGGGAAATGGGGCGGTGTTACCATTTCCGACAATAAATTTCGGTTAGCTTTTTCACTGACCATTTTTCATCTTACTGGAAGTTGTTCCCCCCTTGATGAAGTTTTTTTGCGATCATCGGGGAAGTGGGGAAGTGGGGTGTGGGGTGTGGGGAAGTGGGGAAGTGGGGAAGTGGGGAAGTGGGGGAATTTCAACTAAAACCCCAACACCCTAACACCCCAACACCCCCCGCAACGCGCACGCAGTGACCACCCTATCTCCTGCCGACCGCCTCCTGAATAAAAAGCAAAAATATAACGGATAACTCCGAAATTCAGATAATAATCATCGGAAATTTTGGGTCTGAAACCCCGCCGTTCTAGGTTGGCTTTACGTTAGAATTAAAAGGCCAGTCTCGAAAACCAAGTGGACGGCGCAGCACCTTGAAAACTCGGCTTAGGGGGTTCCGACCAGAAAAGCTTGG
>NZ_JAPZSR010000271.1:0-22367 GCF_027531875.1 Microcystis sp. LE19-84.1B
TCTAGGGGTGGAGGGTTCCCATTGCCCTATCCTCTTTTCCCGGTCTACCGATTTGTCTGCGCCGTCAGTTGTACTGAACTTCGCTCGTTAGGCTGTCTGAATCCATCGTCACGGGTGGGTCATTGACCACCACTATATTAACACATTCAAGCCGTCGTAGAACGACGGGGTTTCAGACCCAAAATTTCTGATGACGCAGGTATTGGGCGCGGATGGCTTGCTCGTCGGGGTTGTTGGCTACTACTGCCAGTTGCACATAGGTGGGATAGTAGCGACAGAAGGTGTAAATCCCACTGTCATCGATGCCCTGCTTGTTCGGTAAAAATCGTTCGCACTGAGGGATGATTTCGACGGGATAGCCGAAAATCTGGACAAAACTGGGAGTAGCAGTCCTCTGGGTGCGCCCAATCAAGCGCACACTCAGTATGAGAAACGTTGTCATGAAAATTGCTCAAATTCACTTTAACCTAGATTTGTAGAAGTTTAGTTAAATTATCTCAAGGGAACAAAACCGGCTTTTTTAATTAATTCCTGTCCTTGATCGGTTAATAGTAAATTAGCGTAAGCTTCCCCCGCTTGTTCGTCTAATTGACCATTTTGTTTGATAATAACAAAAAGACGACGGGTGATCGGGTATTCTCCCTTTTGAAAAGCTAGTTCATTCAGTTGATTACGCTTCTGGGGACATTGGGAAGACGGGATCGAAGGTTCTTGATAGGGGGCAACTAATTTATTTTCGCTTTTACCGAGGGGTAAAGTTTTAATTCCACACTGGGGAACTACTTCCGGTGCAGAAGCATAGTAAATTCCTCCCAGATTTTGGGAAACTTTTCTGAGAGCGGGAGTCGTACTATAAACGTACTGAATATTATCCCCAAAATCGGCTTTTTCTAAAACCTGATCGATAAAAAATTCCACGGTTCCCCCATCTTCCTTGCGTCGGGAATAGGGAATAATGGCTAAATTAGGTCCGCCCACTTGCCGCCAATTGCGAATTTTTCCTGTATAAATATCTTTTAACTGGGTGATTGTTAGACCGGAAACTGGTAAATCGGGATGAACTGCGATCGCAATTCCATCGATAGCCACGGGAACCTCTTTTAAAGTCAATCCCCGTTGTTGAGCGCGTTGTATTTCCTCATCTTTGAGCGATCGAGATGCTTGGGAAAAAGCCAATTGATTCTCGATTAACATCCGAATACCGCTGCCGGTGCCGGGGGTTCCCGCAGTGGGATCGGTATAGACGAGGCGAAATTTCGGCCAGACTTGCTGGATAATAAAGTCCACTTCCTTGCGAATCGGGGCCCAAGTGGTACTTCCCCCGTAGTTAAATAATCCTTCTGGGACATTTTTAACTGCACCTAAAGTTTCAGAAATTTGATTATTCGAGGAGGAAGAATTAGATCGATCATTGAGATTGGGAAAGGTTTTGTTGAGCAACCACCAAGCAATTCCTCCTAAAAGTGCCGATGTCACCATAACCGTCAACAGCAGGGGAAGAATTTCGTTTTTCTGGGACATAAAATCAGAACCACGATTCGGACTACTTTAATGATAATCCCAGCTTTTTTTAACGACCCTAACTTTTACAATTCTGTCGGTTTGTGCCAAGCTCTCTTGTAGGTTGGGTTGACGCAAGGAAACCCAACTATAGACCCAAGGAAACCCCACAAAAAGCCATGAGAAGCGATCGCCTATTCAGACGGATTGAGGTGTTGGCTGTTGGGTTTCTAACTGGGATTGGTGCGTTACGCTAACGAAGAGCGCACCCTACACGCTCTCTTTTCGGTTGGGTTGACGCAAGGAAACCCAACTATAGACCCAAGCAAACCCCACAAAAAGCCATGAGAAGCGATCGCCGATTGAGACGGATTGAGGTGTTGGCTGTTGGGTTTCTAACTGGGATTGGTGCGTTACGCTAACGAAGAGCGCACCCTACAGGCTCTCTTGTAGGTTGGGTTGACGTAAGGAAACCCAACTATAGACCCAAGCAAACCCCACAAAAAGCTATGAGAAGCGATCGCCGATTCAGACGGATTGAGGTGTTGGCTGTTGGGTTTCGCTTCCCCCTAAAATTGAGAGGTTTTCTTTAACCTATTGATTCGCTCAACCCAACCGACGGACTCAACCCAACAAAAAGGACTAGACCGCGCCTAATTTCCGCAGGAATTCCATAACCGCTTCATATAACGCCGCGTTTCTTTGCTGGCGGGACAGTTCGGCGGCTTGTCGCAAATCTCTGATCGCTTTTTCCCTTTCTAGTCGATAGTAATAAAGAACCCCCCGATTGTAGTAAGCCGTTGCGTTTCGGGGATTAATGTTGAGCGCCTGATTGTAATCGGACAGGGCGAGGTCGGATTTCCCCTGTCCGTAGTAAAGAAACCCGCGATTGTTGTAAGCCGGGGCTAATCGGGGATTAATGTTGAGCGCCTGATTGTAATCGGACAGGGCGAGGTCGGGTTTCCCCGGATCGTCGTAAAGAGACCCGCGATTGTTGTAAGCTTCGGCGAAGCGGGGATTAATGTTGATCGCCTGATTGTAATCGGACAGGGCGAGGTCGGGTTTTCCCTGTCCTTTGTAAAGAAACCCGCGATTGAGGTAAGCCTCGGCGTATCGGGGATTAATGTTGAGCGCCTGATTGTAATCGGACAGGGCGAGGTCGGGTTTTCCCTCTTCGTAGTAAAGAAGCCCACGATTGAGGTAAGCATCGGCGTATCGGGGATTAATGTTGAGTGCCTGATTGAAATCGGACAGGGCGCGGTCGGGTTTCCCCTGTTCGTAGTAAAGAACCCCCCGATTGTTGTAAGCCAGATCCAATCGGGGATTAATGTTGAGCGCCTGATTGTAATCGGACAGGGCGAGGTCTGGTTTCCCCTGTTCGCGGTAAAGAGACCCGCGATTGTAGTAAGCCGTTGCGAATCGGGGATTAATGTTGAGCGCCTGATTGTAATCGGACAGGGCGAGGTCGGGTTTCCCCTGTTTGTCGTAAAGAAGCCCGCGATTGTTGTAAGCCAGGGCGAATCGGGGATTAATGTTGAGCGCCTGATTGTAATCGGACAGGGCGAGGTCGGGTTTCCCCTGATCGTAGTAAAGAAACCCGCGACCGTAGTAAGCTTCGGCCAATCGGGGATTAATGTTGAGCGCTTTGTTGAATTCAGCGAGGGCGAGGTCGGGTTTTCCCTGTTGTCGGTAAAGAAGCCCGCGATTGCTGTAAGCCAGAGCGAATCGGGGATTAATGTTGAGTGCCTGATTGAAATCGGACAGGGCGAGGTCGGGTTTCCCCTGTACGCCGTAAAGAAACCCGCGATTGTTGTAAGCTTCGGCCAATCGGGGATTAATGTTGATCGCCTGATTGTAATCGGACAGGGCGAGGTCGGGTTTCTCCTGTTGTTCGTAAAGAAACCCGCGATTGAGGTAAGCCTCGGCGTATCGGGGATCAATGTTGAGCGCTTTGGTAAATTCAGCGAGGGCGAGATCGTATTTTTTCTGTTGGATGTAGCCAACTCCCCGGTTATAGTGGCCGATCGCGTCTTGATTGTTCCCTTGAGCGATCCGGGTTTCGGCTGGTTGTCGGCTCTCTAGCGCCATGACGGGGCGAACAGTCGCGAGGGTGGAAAGGCTGATTAGGCTAAGGGTGGTAAGAAGGGCAAAGGATTTCATGGCTAGTTCCTCACTGGGGATGGTTTTAAATTCTACTTAGGGTTGGCTGAAAAAGTTTTTCCTGAGCTCACGGCCGAAGCCTCTTGCCTCATCTCAATAAGCAATTTAAATGCGCGGGCAGTTTACCTAGCAGCAGTCAAAGGCAATCAACCAACTCTTAACGATAAGATTCAAGCTCTAAGTATAGAGGAAAATTTTAAAATAAGTATTGAAAACAAGGACAGCAAAAAACTTGAACAACAAAAACTAGAACAGCAAGGGATGGGAGCAACCCCATCCCCAAACTAGACAATTATGCTATTCTTTTTTATACATCACCTCCACCACGGTATGTACGTTACCTCTGGGATGAAAATCCCCCTTAACTTTCATTTGCAAGGGTTCGCAAGCCGCTACCAAATCATCTAAAATTTGGTTAATTGCTTCTTCGTGGGAAATATAACGATCGCGATAACTATTAATATAAAGTTTAATCGCCTTTAATTCCATCACCTTTTGATCGGGAACGTAGCTAAGATAAATAGTGGCAAAATCGGGATAACCGGAAAAGGGACACTTACAGGTATATTCTGGCAGAGTAATATGAATATCATAATTTCTGCCGGGGCGTGGATTGGGGAAAGTAATTAATGTTCCTTCGGCAATTTCTCTTTCCCCGTACTTAACTTCAATTTTTTCGGAAGACTGAACCATGTTTTTTTCCTAACTAGACAATGTTTTCTATCATAGCTGGAATATTCTCTCGAGAGGCGTTACCGAATCAAGAGATGAATAGTAACTCCCGTATCCTCTTGACAAATTAGCTTAGTCCTAGGTTGAAAGAATGCCGAGAAGACAGTTGAGACTGAAAATCAGCCAGACCCAACTTTTCAGGTAAAAAATGCTCTATGATTAACCCTAAAGATACTGTAAAACTGGTTTCATGCTCTCCGAGATTAAAAACATAGCCGAGAGTCTCGCACCCCGATTAGTGGAGATTCGCCGCCACATTCACGCGAATCCAGAGTTAAGCGGGCAAGAATATCAAACTGCCGCTTATATTGCCGGGGTTTTGTCTTCCTGTGGTCTATCGGTGCAGGAAGCGGTGGGAAAAACGGGCGTTAAGGGAGAATTGGCGGGAAAAGGCAGTGATCGAAGGATTTTAGCTATCCGGGCCGATATGGATGCCCTACCAATCCAAGAAAAGACCGATTTAGACTTTGCTTCGCGTAAACCGGGGATTATGCACGCCTGCGGTCACGATGTTCATGCTACCGTCGGTTTAGGGGCGGCGATGGTGCTTTCCCGTCTCTCGGAACCTTTGGGGGGAAAAATACGCTTTCTCTTTCAACCAGCAGAGGAAATCGCCCAGGGGGCCAGTTGGATGATCCGGGAGGGGGTGATGCGGGATGTCAGCGCCGTTTTCGGGCTGCACGTTTTCCCCTCGATTCCGGCCCGATCGATCGGGGTTCGTTACGGGGCCTTAACTGCAGCTGCCGACGATCTGGAGATTTTTATTCAAGGAGAATCGGGCCACGGGGCCCGGCCCCACGAGGCGATCGATGCTATCTGGATCGCTTCGCAAGTAATCACCACTTTGCAACAGGCAATTAGTCGGACTCAAAACCCCTTGCGTCCCATTGTCCTCACCATCGGCCAGATTAGCGGTGGTCGCGCCCCCAACGTCATCGCCGATCAGGTACGCATGGCAGGAACAGTGCGATCGCTGCACCCCGAAACCCACGCCCATCTCCCGGAATGGATCGAAAGTTTGGTCACGAATGTCTGTAGCACATATAACGCTAAATGTCAAGTAAATTATCGCCGGGGCGTGCCATCGGTACAAAATGACCAATTTTTAACCCGGTTAGTCGAAGAAGCTGGTTTAGAAGCTTGGGGACAGGATCGGGTTTTAATTCTCTCGGAACCCTCCATGGGGGCCGAGGATTTTTCCCTTTATTTGCAACAGGCCCCGGGGACAATGTTCCGTCTGGGAGTGGGTTCTCCTCACCTCCTCAATCCCCCTCTTCACCATCCGGAATTTTTAGTGGATGAGTCGGCAATTCTCACGGGAGTGATTACTTTAGCCTACGCAGCCTATAAATATTGGCAAAGGGAAGATTAAGTGGGTGGGTGGAATTAAATATAAGATGAACGTAGGTTGGGTTGAAGCATGAAACCCAACACCCGCAAGGGTTACGCTACCGCTAACCCATCCTACCAATAATTGTGCCTCCCTACTTAAACCGGTTTTTCAAGATAATTTTATGGAAATTTGGGAAGATTTAGCTATTATAGCTTGGACGGAATTGCTGCTGGATAGTTATGAACAATTAATCGGGCGATCGCTTTTACCCCGGATCGGTACTGGCAAAGAACAGAGTAAAATGCTCTTTTATGCCCCTTTTGTCCTAGTTTCCCACGGTACACAAACTAATCCGATCTTTAACTATGGTAATCGCACCGCCCTCGATCTCTGGGGTTTAACTTGGCCAGAATTATTAGCAACTCCTTCGCGAGCAACGGTACAGGGAGAGGAACCCGCCCAAGAACGCCAAAAAATGCTAGATTTAGTCAAAAAACAAGGCTACATCAACGATTATCACGGCGTAAGGATCACGAAAAACGGTCAACTATTTCGCATTGAAAAAGCGATCGTTTGGAATATCATCGATCGTGATGGCATTTACTGCGGACAGGCTGCCACTTTTGCCGATTGGATTTTTCTCTGATTTAAGCTGTACTGCCTTTAAACTCCGTCCCCACTTCCCCACTTCCCCACTTCCCCACTTCCCCACTTCCCCACGTCCCCACTTCCCCACTTCCCCACACCCCACTCCCCACTCCCCACTGTATCGCCCAAATATGACCAACTCAGACCGAATTATTGTTCCTCTCGATGTGCCGGATTTAGAACAAGCGATCGCACTCCTTGATCTGTTGCCGGAAGTCAATTTTTGGAAAGTGGGACTAGAATTATTTGTCAGTAGCGGTGCAGAGATTCTGGCGCTTCTGCAAGAAAGACAAAAAAAGATCTTTCTCGATCTCAAATTCCATGATATTCCCAATACGGTCGCCGGGGCCTGTCGTTCAGCTAGTCGCTATCAAGTGGATTTACTCACCCTGCACGCTACGGCCGGACGGCAAGCACTGACGGCGGCTAAGGGGGCAATATCTGACCTGCTATCGCCGCCAAAACTTCTCGCTATCACCGTTTTAACCAGCCTTAACGCCAGGGAATTAGCCCTCGACCTCAAAATTCCCCTAGAACTATCGGAATATGCCTTAAATCTGGCATTATTGGCCAAGGAATCGGGAATTGATGGGGCGGTTTGTTCTCCCCAAGAAGTGGCGCAATTGCATCGCGTCTGTGGAGAGGATTTTCTCTTAGTTTGCCCCGGAGTTCGTCCCTCCTGGTCAAGCAAAGGGGATCAAAGTCGGGTGATGACTCCGGCCCAAGCGCTTAAAGCTGGGGCTGATTATCTAGTAATTGGACGACCGATCACCGGTGCCGAGGAGCCAAAAATAGCATGGGCAAAAATTTGTCACGAATTAGCCGATATTTAGGGGTATTACTGGTTATTTTAGGGATTAACTTCCCAGCAGTTAGTCGTCCTCTTTCTAGCTGTCCGGAGGATTTAAATCTTTTAGTTGATCGCCTCTTGTCAGATTTACCCGGTTATGCTAATCGAGTTATTACCCGTTCCCAAATCGATCAAAAATTATCTACACCGGTTTTTGTGATTATTGCCGGTCGTCCCGAATTTGCACCTCTACCTTTAAGTGCTAGTCAATATTCTGGTCAAATTGCCGATGACACTCAACAGGTTTTTTTTACAACTTTAGAGCGTCAGTATGGCAAAAATCGCTCTGTCACTCTCCAGAATTATCACTGGTTATTTTTAACTAAAACTGGGGAAGGATGGCGATTAGTGACGATTTACAGTCAATTAGCTGCCCTTGAACCCGCTCAAGTCCCCTTACCTCCCCTAGAAACCAGTCAAGGGACCATCGGCCAAGCGGTGCGTCTCTGGCTGCGGGACTGCGAAGCGGGTGCATTGCGCTAAATTCGCTCGGCCAAAACAAAGCGATCGAAACCTGCTAGGTCGTTAATAATCTGAATTTGTCGATAATTGCCCTGATTTTCCAGCATTTGCGCTACTTTTTCCCCTTGACCGGCTCTCATTTCCACTAGCCAAAGGCCTCCCGATCGCAGATAATCGGGTGCAGTGGCCACTAGATATTGAATTGACTGTAATCCGTCTTCACCCCCATCGAGGGCCAAACGGGGTTCATGTTCCCGCACTTCAATTTGTAAGTCGGGGATTTCTGCACTGGGAATATAGGGAGGATTGGACAGCATCCCGCTAATCTGTCCCTTCCACTTCTCTAGGGGTGTCCACCAAGAACCCTGTTTTAAGATAATTCTGTCGGCAAAACCCGTATTGATGATATTTTCTTTGGCGATCGCTAAAGCCGTTGGACTGTAATCAGTAGCATATATTGCCGCTTTTGTCAAGATACTGGCTAAACCAATAGCGATCGCACCGCTACCGGTTCCCAGATCTACCCAGATTCCCCCGTCGTCTCCTCTGACGGTTTCGCCAACAATATCGATTAATAACTCGGTTTCGGGACGAGGAATTAAGACCCCTGGGGAGACTTTCAGGGTAAAATCACGCCAGACCACCGATTCGAGCAAATACTGCAAGGGAACCCTTGCTTGCAGGCGTTTTTGCCAGCGTTTAGTAATTTCCGACCAAGAATAACTCAAGGGGATTTTTTCTCGTTCGCGAAAGGATTGTAAGCGCAGGGAAAGAGTATCTAAATCTGTCACTGCTTGCAGAAATATATCCACTTCCTTGGCAGATAGTTGCGCTTGCGCTAAATCAGCGATCGCCTGTTGCCGCCATTGACTTAATTCTTGACCGGAAATACTAGCAGTCACAAGGCTTAACGATTGGGGGCGGGGGGATTATTGGTATTATTAGGGCGTGGCTGATTTGCCGGGGGTTGGTTGGGAGCCTTTTGGTTACTATTTGCCCGAATAAAATCAATCGTTTCTTGACTAGGATAGAGGAGAATTTTAGTTAAAGCTTCATCGTTGCTTTGTTGTAGGGTGGCGATGACATTTTCTAGGGGAATAACATCAATTTTCACCGTGGCTGCTTCGGCGGGATTAGCTTTTTTATATTGTTCTACCATTTGCAAAGCGGCGGCTTTTTCAAAGAAGAAAGGAATAAAATCCTGATTATTGCGATTGATCACCAGAAAATTACTCTCTTTTCCTGCTTTCGGCACAAATAAAGGTACACCACCTTGATACTGTTGACCTCTTTCACTGAGCAGTTTTTTCGCCGATTCTACTTCCGACTCTTTGGGAACAAAATCGATAATTAAACGATTTTGATCGGTTTGACTGGTTTGCATTTTATAGACTTGTGCCAAGGAAACGGGCTGAACTTTAACTTTGCTGGCCACTTCAGGATTCTCTTTTTTCAGTCGTTCAAAAAAGTTTTGTGCGTCCTGCTTACTAATAAAAACCCCCGTGAATTTCTGTTCTTTTTCTCCTACGGCAATTAGGGGAACTCCTTGATCATCGGCAATAGCGAAGACAGGTACAGACTGCAAGGTTTTGACGATTTGTTCTTCCGGTAAAGCGAGTGCTTTAGAATAGCTGCCCAGCAGCGAAGTCAACATTGTCGTTCCTACTAAACCAAGAGTTGCCGTCCAACGAATGAGAGATTTCATCAAAATAATTACCTCGTTATTACTATTAACCAATATTTGCCGTTAATCTGAACTATATCGTCTGCTTAACTCCTCCGATCAGGAGTTTTCTGATGAATAACCAGCCCCAAAAGTTCCCTTTATTGGCTTGGTTCTGAACTATCATAGCTAAAAAGATCCGCACTTGGTGAGATGAGGTGGCAGCGTCGGCCCGGAAACAGGAACAATTTACGCGCTGATCTGGGAAATAATAGGGATTAATTAGATTTTTTAAGCTAAATTCTCAGAAAAAATCCCTTTAGCTCTGGTTTAAGCTGGCTTTTACCCTAATAAGCACCAACTTGAGATCAAAAGGCATCCTTTTGTCTGAATCAGTTAGTCAACCGGCCACCTCTTGATCTTGGCACTACTAATGACTTTCCGAGAGATGGTGCGGATGGGCGATCGCTAACCGCAGCCATTGATAGGAAACTAGATTTAAAATCAGTCCGATGATCAATAAAATTGCCATGAGAGCGATTTGATACCAGGCGATCGGTCTGACCAAAAGATCGGCGATTAGATGGGCTAAATTCAAGACAGAATAGAGAATTGTCAGCCAGAAATGGACTTTTCTCAAGGAGCGACTTTCGCTAAAATTGACCCCGATAATCGCTAACATTGGCAGCAAAAAAAAGAGCAACATTCCCCAGAAAATCGGATCGAGATTGCTGGTTTGATGGCTCTCGACGATCGATTGACCATGGAAAAGCGGCATTAAACCCAGTTGGGTGTGAAATAGGGTTCCCAAGAGGAATGTTGTCCAGAGAGCTGCAATTTTTTCGGGATATTTCGCTGTTTTCACGGTAATTATCCTCGGAATTAGTTAATATAAAAGCTCGGACTAAGTGAGAAAGTATTCTTCAATTTTTCCTAGTCACTTATTTATACATTATAAAAAAAGTTTCTGTATTTAAAATTACTTTTTACAAAAAAACACAAAGTAGAGAAAGCCCGCTGCTATACTGGTAAATTTGGCTAATTCTCAATCTAAAAATGTTATGACCACAACCACCCCCGAGAGTAACTCAATCTATCCCGTGCGTTGGCAAGATAATAAAGTCTGGCTGATCGATCAAACCCGTTTACCGATGGAGTATAAGGAAATTGAGATCACCAGCAGTGAAGCCATGGCCCGGGCGATCGAAACGATGATTGTCCGCGGCGCTCCGGCGATCGGGGTAGCGGCTGCATACGGTATGGTTTTAGGAACGCAGGAAATTAAAACTGACCAGAAAGAGGAATTTCTGGCTGATTTAACTAGAATAGCCGATCGATTAGCGCAAACCCGGCCCACGGCGGTGAATTTATTCTGGGCGATCGAGCGAATGTTAAAAGTGGCCCAGGAAAGTGGCCCAGAAGTGGCAATAATTACCAAAAATCTCCTTGAAACTGCCCACAATATCCAAAAAGAAGACGTGGAAACCTGTCGGGCGATCGGTCATCATGGTTTATTGGCGCTGCCGGAGCAACCGGAAAAACTGACAATTTTAACCCACTGTAATACTGGTTCCCTAGCCACGGCCAGTTATGGTACTGCTTTAGGGGTAATTCGTTCCGCTTGGACGGCGGGTAGATTAATACAAGTGTATGCAGACGAAACCCGGCCAAGGTTGCAAGGGGCAAAATTAACCGCCTGGGAATGTGCGCGGGAGGGAATTCCCGTCACCGTGATCACCGATAGCATGGCGGCCCACTGTATGCAGCAAAAACTGATCGATGCGGTGATTGTTGGGGCCGATCGCATTGCGGCCAATGGGGACACGGCCAACAAAATCGGCACCTATTCCCTGGCAGTGGTGGCAAAAGCTCATAATCTGCCTTTTTATGTGGCTGCCCCCCTATCGACGGTGGATTTTTCCCTTAAGGATGGTACGGGGATACCGATCGAACAGCGCGATAGTGCCGAAATTTATCAGGTGGGGACGACAACCCTTTGCCCTAGAAATGTTAATTTTTATAACCCCGCCTTCGATGTTACTCCGGCCGCTTTCATCACCGCTATCATTACCGAAAAAGGAGCGGTAACGCCGGCTGAATTAATTTTTTTACAGGACTCCTAGGGGGTGAGCTTTTTCCCTACTGATACCATTTTTATCTGGATTGGGGACTTGCGCTTTGATAATGTACCTTTTGGGCGAACGCAGTTCGCCCCTACATTGTGGACAAAATCCGTTACTGTAGGGGCGCAAAGCTTGCGCCCTCCGATCGATTGGGATATTATTCCCACGCAAGTCCCTTGGCACAGTGGGGAAAAATTCTGCCTCAATCCAATTGGAGGTGACGGCCAAGGAGAAAATGGGTAAGATCACTATTGACAAATAAACCAAAATGGCGTACCACGATAACATCAATAAATATAATGATTAAAATTTACTTTTATCTATAGTTAAACATTATTATTCAGTTAATAATCCTAATTAATTTCCAAATGTATCCTTTTTGTTGACTTAAAATATTTTTGTTGAGAACGTAGGTTGGGTTGAAGCATGAAACCCAACGCCGGCATGGGTTACGCTACCGCTAACCCATCCTACAAATAATTTTGCCTCCTTGCTTAATAATCCTAATGAGTCTCCAAATGTATCCTTTTTTGAACGAAAATGCCTAAGTCCCAATAGGCTAAAAAATTAATTAAACCAGAGCTTGGTTCTATTCTAGGAAAATCCAAGCAGCTCAAAGATGTATTCTTCTTAAAATTATCTTGGCTCTTCTCGACTTTGTGTGATAATTTTTGCCAATGAAATTCTGAAATGTTTACTGGGAAAGACTTTTAGGGCTATTTTGTTAAATAAATAAACTATTATTATAGACCTCGTTTCCACACAGAAACCAGAAAAGCCAAATCCTTGCATAATCGAGATTTGCATGATATTATAAAAAAATAATTAAAGCAGAAAAATCTGGGTAAATTGGGGTAGATTTGAGTAGATTTTAGGGGAGGCTAAGTATATTGGCAATCTCTGCTTTTAGTAATTAGAAATAAAATCAACCGGAAAAAGGGGATTGCCGAATGAAGAATAAGAAAGCGGAATTCAGAGAAGGAGGAAGGGAGTGAAGTCAATGTTAAGGAGCGGCTCTAATAATCGAAAAGCCAAAATTAGCAAATCATCGCCTAATTCGGCGAAACTGGTCAAAAAATATGGATAAAGTCCGGGTTATCGTTGTAGAAGATCACGATTTAACCCGCATGGGCTTAGTGACGGCTCTCCAGCATCGGGAAGGTATTCAAGTGGTAGGGGAAGCGATCAGTGGATTACAGGGACTGAAACTGCTAGAGGAGACTAAACCCGATGTGGCGATCATCGATATAGGTTTACCCACGATCGATGGGATCGAGTTAGTGCGACGCTTCCAACAAAATCGGGGCGAAGACAGCTTGGCCACGAAAGTCCTCATGCTAACCATGCACAAAACCCCAGAACTGGTTTTAGCGGCTTTTGCTGCTGGGGCTGATTCCTACTGTATGAAGGATATTAGCGTCGATAAATTAGTTGAGGCGATTTATTCCACCCAGGAAGGCAATCCCTGGATCTATCCTGCGATCGCCAATATTGTCCTGCAACAAGTGCGCCAAAAAGTTCCCGTGGGTGGGGCTGCCGGGGCGAAAACAGTGGCAATTCACGGCGTTGACCGGGAATGTCGTCAATTATTGGAAAATGCGCCCCTAACGGGACGAGAGCTAGAAATTCTCGTTCTGATTGTTGCGGGTTACAGTAACGCTCAGATTGCCGGCCGACTCTATATCACCATCGGCACGGTGAAAACCCATGTCCGCAATATCTTAAATAAACTCTCTGTGGATGATCGCACTCAAGCGGCAGTGCTGGCCCTGCGATCGGGATTAGTGGCTTAAAAAAAACCGGCACCCTAACCATATAGGATGCCGGTTCGGTCAAAACTAAAAACTAGACTGACGCTGCCACTTTTGCTTCGGCTGCCATTAGTTTTTCGTAGGTTTCACGCATTTTGAGACCGACTAACACCTGGAATAAACCCGTACCATTGGTAGAACCGGGATAATCCTTGTGTTTGAGCAGTAATTCGGTCATTTCACCGTAGTATTTAGTGCCGGTTTTGCTCAAATGGCTTTCGATGTAGATCATTTCTTCCAGGTTATCGAATTGACCATCTAGTTCCAGAATCGACACTTCATTCCCCAAGAAGCCATCCGGACCATAGTAGAGTTTAATACCGGGATAAGTGCAGGTCAATTTACGACCACAGGGCCGCCAATCGATGGTGGAACCTTCATCAAACAGATAAGCGGGTTCAAAGTTTTCTACCCCTTCTTTCTGGATTAAACGGACCCGCAGTAATTTACTTTCGTGATCTTCAAGTAATTTGGTGGGCAGCACTTGAATCACCACGTCAGCGTACTGTCTTTGGGGGTCGATATAGGCACTGAAATCGGGTTTTCTAGAATTAATGGCCGCCATGACATCATCATAGGTGTGACCGCGCTCGGCCATATCCCGTTGAATTTTCCAGTTAACTTTGACTTCATCGCTAATATCGAGATAAACGCTGAAATCTAATAGGGACCGGACTCGTTCATCATATAAGGGGTGCAGTCCCTCGATCACGATTACCTTATTCGGTTCGATGATTTCGGGGGGATCGATCATCCCCGTTTCATGATTATAAATAGGTTTATTAATGGCTTGACCTCCCTTAAGAGCTTTAATCTGCTCATACATCAGGTCAAAGTTATTCGCTTTCGGATTGAGTGCGGTGACACCCACCTCTTTTCTCTGTTTGCGATCGAGGCAATGGTAGTCATCTAAACAGATCACTGTCATAAACTCGGCCCCGAATAAATCGGTCAAACGACGTAAAAAAGTAGACTTCCCACAACCGGAGTCCCCAGCTACACCGATTAGAACCACGCGCTCTGGCTTATTGGCCATAGTTTCCCTCTAAATACACGACTAATTGTTAACCCATAGTAGTAATTAAACCAGACTCTGGATCCAGCAGCACCCCGCCGCCACAAATTTCTGCTGCTGACAGGTTCGGCAAGAGTCTCACGCTAGATTGACATCCTCGCCGCCGTAAAACGGACGGCGATTCCCAAACCTCACGATTTGGGTTTCTGCTTCTTTCCCTTGCGGGGTTCCGCACCTGCCTTAACAGATTTACTCTGTTCTGGTCTTATGGTCGCTCTACAGACTGACACCGCAAGCCCTGCGGCCAAAATGTTTTTACTAGCGTTAACATCTCCGCAAGGGGCGGGCGAGCGGTCTATACACAAGAGTAACCCAAAACCAGTAATTTTGCTGATGCTGCCAGTTAGCGATCGCCTCCAGCTATTCTTAAAATTCCCGTTTTTAAGATTTTTTTTAATCATCACGAGCGGACTTCCTTGATGTTGATGTCCCTAGCAGTGGAATTATCGCCAAATCTTCTGAACCCGAATTTTCGTTCAATTTGGGTTAAGATAACCAATAAACCCATTCTAGAGGACTTAATCATGATTAGAGCCTATGCTGCCCGAGAAAAAGGGGGAAAACTAGAGCCTTTTGACTACGATCCGGGTATATTAGCGGATGAAGATGTAGAAATCGCGGTGGAATATTGCGGCATCTGCCACAGTGACCTAAGTATGCTCGATAACGATTGGGGACTGACCACCTATCCCTTTGTCCCCGGTCATGAGGTGGTCGGTACGATCGCCGCTCTTGGTGCTAAAGTCAAAGAGTTAAAATTAGGGCAAAGAGTCGGTCTTGGTTGGTTTTCCCGTTCCTGTTCCACCTGTGAAACTTGTATGTCAGGGGATCAAAACCTTTGTGCTACTGCCGAAGGAACTATCGTCGGTCGCCATGGCGGTTTTGCCGAAAGAGTCCGGGCCCATCATAGTTGGTTAGTTTCCTTACCGGAGCAGTTGGATGCGGCCAAAGCTGGCCCGCTTTTCTGTGGTGGCATTACCGTCTTTAATCCGATTGTTCAATTTGATATTAAACCCACGGACCGAGTTGGTGTCATTGGTATTGGTGGATTGGGCCATATAGCCTTAAAATTCCTCAAAGCTTGGGGCTGCGAAGTAACCGCTTTTTCCAGTAGTCCCGACAAAGAAACAGAAGCAAAAGAACTAGGTGCGACTCATTTTATCAATTCCAGAGACCCCGAAGCCTTGCAATCGGTACAAAATTACTTCGATTTCATCATCTCTACCGTTAACGTTAATCTCGATTGGGGTCTTTATATCGCCTGTTTACGTCCCAAAGGTCGTCTGCACATTGTTGGGGCTGTTCTTGAACCCATGGCTACCTATGCTTTTCCCTTGATTATGGGTCAAAAATCGATTTCTGGTAGTCCTTTGGGTAGTCCCAGTACCATTAATAAAATGATCGAATTTGCCTCTCGCCATGGCATTGAACCGGTGACAGAAACCTATCCTATCTCCCAGGTGAATGAAGCCATGGAAAAATTGCGAACCGGACAACCTAAATATCGCCTCGTCTTACAAATAAAATAAAACCATCTCTATCCCGGACGTAACCCCGATGACTCAACCCCTCACTCCTCCAGTTATCGATTGGGAAGAACCTCCCATTCCCCCGGAAGACTTGATTTTTGATGATGGAGAACCTTTGGAAACGCACCGTCACCGCAAGGCCATGAATGTCTTAATCGATTCTATCGAACAAGCCTATCAGGATCGAGAAGACTTTTTTGTTGGCGGTAATATGTTTATTTACTTTAGCCGTGAGCGGGTTTTTAATAAAGATTTTCGTGGGCCCGATTTTTTCGTTGTCCTCGATATCGATGGTAGTTATAAACGACAAGGATGGGTGGTTTGGAACGAAAACGGACGTTATCCCGATGTGATCGTGGAATTAATGTCAGAAAGCACCGCAAAAATCGATTTAACTACCAAAAAAAACCTCTATGAGCGGACTTTTCGCTGTTCCCAATACTTCGTTTATAATCCCTTTGATGCCACTTCCCTGCAAGGTTGGGCTTTAGACCAAAATCAGTGCTATCAAGAAATTATTCCCGACCAGCGCGGTTGGTTATGGTGTCAACGTTTGGGATTATGGTTAGGAGTCTGGATGGGCAGCATCCAACGAGAAGAAGCCCCTTGGCTGCGTTTTTATGACCTAGACGGCAATTTAATTCTCCTACCTGCGGAATTAGCCGAAATCGAACGTCAGAACGCTGAAATTGAACGTCAGAATGCTGAAATCGAACGTCAGAATGCTGAAATTGAACGTCAACGGGCCAGGGCAGCCTCTCAACAGGCTGAAAGCGAACGTCAACGGGCGGAACGTTTAGCAGCGCAATTACGGCAATTAGGCATAAATCCCGATGAAACCCCGTAATCGGCCCAAGACTGACCCCTATCTCTAAAAACCGAAAGCCCACACCTTCCGATCTCGGTTTGTGTGGGCTGATTGTTCACTTAATTCTAAGATTGAAAGCTGACACTTTGGCGAAATCTCAGAGCCTAACTCAGAGTAGCACCAGAGCGATCATAAGTTTGGGAAGAGAAGTCGGCCGAGAAGCGACGTTGAACGGTTTCCCCGTGGCCATTGTCATTGTCAATACCGATTTCAGAAGCACTTCTGCCTAACATCGATTGTTGACGATTTTTGACGGCGTGGTGGTGACGCATCATTAAGGCACGAGCTTGTTGTTCTGTGGACATAATCATTTCCTCCGATCTGCAAATCGCATTTTGAACTTTTTTAATCACCCACTAATATATATAACATACAATTCTGTATCTATTTTTACAAAATGCCCTAATCCCAGAAAAATTAACAAAACTTTACAATAGGAGGCAGGGGACAGGGGGCAGCTTTATTCTCCCCACTTCCCCACTTCCCCACACCCCACACCCCACACCCCAAGACATCAATCGTCCTCAGACCTTAATCGAACTAGGTTCATCGACGGCGGCGATAATGCGATGACAACCGGAAAAGGGTTGCGCCCATTGATACTGGTGTTCTAAAGGATTACCCCAACAGAGACCGAGATATAATTCTGTGCGCGCCACATCTAATTCCGCCCATTCGGACTGGGCGACTAATTCGGCTAGAGAATCGGCAGAAATGGGACGACGGGAGTTAAGTGCCCACCAAAAATTCATATTAGGGGTGATACTGTCCCAAAACTCTAAAACCGAGGCTTTGGAAGCCATGAGAATTTCCTTGTCACCCTCCACGGCAACTAATTGATTATGAATTTCGGGATAACGGAGAGTGCGATCGCCCCATTGACAAACACGCCAGATAATACCCGAAACCTGATATTGTTGTTGATAATCATGAACTTGGCGGCGAAAATCCTGATAGGCGAAGACTTTGCCCACCTTTTCTAGATTGATCGCCTTGGCAATCACCGGATTATCAATGCGCTCCGCCGGGGAGAGTAACAGACGTTCCCCTTTGCAAGTGGCGTGCATTTCTCGCTCGAGGATTTCAATTAACTGCTGTGTCGAGTAAGCCATACTACCGCTCTTACCTGAGAGAGGATTTCTCTTTATGATAAAATAATTTAGTAATTAGGGTTGGCTGAATAAATCTAAAAACCTTGTTGGATAAGACTTTTAGACTTTTTTGACCTCAAAAAGTGCCAGCCGAGAGTGATCGGGGCGAAAATTCCGGGACTTTTTCCCTGAAAATTGGGTAATTGACCGTCTGAAAATGGGTAAAACCCTACACCCCCCTGCCCCCCCGAAAAACTTTTTGCCGCAAACCCTAATTAAGCGACTACTAACTGTTTTAAGGTTAGCAATTAACTTGGATAAAGCGATGTCAGGCTTGTAATCAATAATCAGGTGAACGTAATCCGAAAAAAAGTGATCTAGACCTGTTAACAGGCAATTTATCCCTCGAATGAGCTACAATTATCGGTCAAACGTGGTTAATAGCGAGCAGATGCGTCGCATTGAAGGGGCGATTTTTGCCTCCGGTATGCCTGTGGCTGCTTTGATGGAAAAGGCAGCCCTGTTAACGGCACAAAAGTTTAAAAAGTCCTATTCTTTGGCTGATTTCCCCAAAATCGGTGTTATCGTTGGCCCTGGTCACAATGGCGGCGACGCTCTCGTGATTGCTAGAGAATTACATCTCGCCGGTTATCAAGTATCTCTTTTTTGTCCGATCGCCAAACTCAAGGATTTAACAGCACAACAGGCTAATTATGTCAAGCATTTAGGCTTAATTTTTCAGAAAACTTTAGAATCTTTGCAGGATTGTCAGTTAATTATCGATGGTCTTTTCGGTTTTGGTTTAGAAAGGACTTTATCGGGAGATATTGCCGAATTGGTCGATAAAATTAATAGTTGGCAAAAACCGATAATTAGTATCGATATTGCTTCGGGAATTCACACCGACACCGGAGAGGTTTTAGGCACAGCAATTAAAGCCACTCATACCTTTTGTTTGGGACTCTGGAAGCGAGCTTTTTTACAAGATGTAGCCCTACCCTATCTAGGCAAAGTGGAGTTAATTGATATAGGAATTAGTCCCCTTGACCTAGAAACAATTTTACAAGATTCACCGCCAATTCTGAGAGTTAATCCCGATCTAATTCGCCCTTATTTACCTTTACCCCGTCCTCTACTTACCCATAAATATCAGCAGGGACATTTATTAATTATCTGTGGTTCTCGTCGTTATGCAGGGGGGGCAATTCTCGCCGGATTAGGAGCGCGAGGTAGTGGTGTGGGAATGCTTTCTATTGCCGTTCCTGCTGCCCTCAAATCTTTATTAATTAGTCATTTACCAGAAGCATTAATTATCGATTGTCCCGAAACTGCCACGGGAGCTATTGCCGAACTTCCCCTCGAATTAAATAATTATCATGTCCTCGCTTGTGGCCCTGGATTAACCACAGAAAATCCCGCTATTATCGAACAGGTTTTAGATAGTGATAAGCCGATTATACTTGATGCCGACGCTTTAAATATTTTGGCTCAATTGGGCATAGAAAAATTATCATATCGCCAGAATAAGACAATTTTAACGCCTCATTGGGGAGAATTTAAACGCTTATTTCCTAACTTATCAGGTTCTCAAGATAGGATTAATATCGCTCAAGAAGCATCTCGACAAAGTGGTGCAATTGTCTTATTAAAAGGAGCCAGAACTATAATCGCCTCCCCGGGCGGTAAAATGTATATAATCCCCGAAAGTACCTCCGCTCTAGCGCGAGGTGGTAGCGGTGATGTCCTAACAGGATTAATCGGCGGATTCTTAACCCAAATGCCGGATCATCCCCCAGAAGCAACCGCATTAGCGGCTTATTTACACGCTCAGGCCGGCATTTTAGCGGCCAAAGAAAGGACAGAATTAGGAGTAGATGGAGTAACTTTAGCTAATTATTTATTTGCTGCCCTGAAAGGTTTAAATTAAACTCCGGGGGGAAACACCCGCAACCCGAAAACCGAGTAAAATAGATCAGGGATTAAGTAGGTAGGTGTTAAAAATTGTCAGATTTCCCCCTTATCAAGGGTAGGGTTGATTCATGAATCAACCCTACTATGAATTAACCCTAGGATTAAGGGGGGATCAGAATTGATAATTTTTACTGTATCTAACATTAAAATATCTTTCATAATACCCACCAAACCTAAGAGAGCCAAAACATTATTAATAGCATAAGTGTACTGTATTTAAACTGAGTAGGGAGATTTTAGTACAAATGCTCGGACTACCTCAACCTAGCTCCGGCTCTCCCTTCTCCGGTGCAGTCTTAAGGATAGTCGGCATTTGATAAAACATAAGGAATGTTAACCAAAACCACTTAACGTTAAGGAATTTTGATAAGTTGGAGATTGAACAAAGATAGAAAGTCTCTAGCGCTGACAACTATGGCTGTAATTGTCCAAAAATACGGTGGTACATCGGTAGGTTCCGTGGAACGCATTCAATCGGTCGCTCAACGGGTCAAAAATACGGTAATAGCAGGAAACACCGTGGTGGTGGTCGTTTCTGCCATGGGTAAAACCACCGATGGATTGGTCAATTTAGCCAAACAAATCGCCGCCGAACCCTCGCGCCGGGAGATGGATATGTTATTATCCACGGGGGAACAGGTGACGATCGCCTTGATGAGTATGGCCCTAGAGGAAATCGGACAACCGGCCATCTCCCTAACCGGCGCTCAAGTGGGAATTGTCACGGAATCCGAACATAGTCGGGCCCGTATTTTAGAAATTAAAACCGATCGCCTCTCCCGGCATCTATCGGAGGGTAAAGTAGTTGTGGTTGCCGGTTTTCAAGGTGTCAGCGATAGTGATCAACTAGAGATTACCACCCTGGGGCGCGGTGGTTCCGATACCTCGGCCGTGGCCCTAGCAGCCGCCTTAAAAGCCGATTTTTGCGAAATTTACACCGATGTACCCGGTATTCTCACCACTGACCCCCGTTTAGTCCCCGAAGCGCGTCTTTTAGACGAAATTACCTGCGATGAGATGCTCGAATTAGCCAGTTTAGGGGCGAAAGTTCTCCATCCGCGAGCGGTGGAAATCGCTAAAAATTTCGGGGTTCCCCTGGTTGTCCGCTCCAGTTGGACCGATGAGCCGGGTACTTGGGTGACATCCCCGGCACCGAAACCGCGTACCCTGCAAGGATTGGAATTAACAAAAGCAGTGGATGCGGTGGAATTTGAGGGTAATCAGGCGAAAATCGCCCTTTTACGGGTTCCGGATCGTCCCGGCATCGCTGCCCGTTTATTCGGGGAAATTGCCCATCAACAGGTGGACGTGGATTTAATTATTCAATCGATTCACGAGGGTGACAGCAACGATATCGCCTTTACGGTGATGGGAAATGCCTTGAAAAAAGCCCAATCCGTGGCCGAAGCGATCGCACCGGTTTTACGTTCCCATCCCACTAATACAGAGGAAGCGGAAGTGATTATCGAATCCGGGGCCGCTAAAATCGCCATTACCGGCGCCGGTATGATCGGCCGGCCGGGGATTGCCGCCCAAATATTTAGCACTTTGGCCGCTGCGGCAATTAATATCGAAATGATTTCCACTTCTGAAGTAAAAGTCAGTTGTGTCATCGATGAAGCGGACGGAGAAAAAGCAATTAAAGTCCTTTGTGATGCTTTTCAAGTGGAGTATTCTGCTAAAGTTGCTAATCGCGAAATCCCTAAAAATTTAGTCCCAGTCAGGGGAGTGGCCCTAGATAATAATCAGGCACAAATGGCCATTCGTAACGTCCCCGATCGCCCCGGGATGGCGGCGAGAATTTTCTCGGTTTTAGCGGC
This sequence comes from Microcystis sp. LE19-84.1B, assembly GCF_027531875.1. Taxonomy (NCBI): domain Bacteria; kingdom Bacillati; phylum Cyanobacteriota; class Cyanophyceae; order Chroococcales; family Microcystaceae; genus Microcystis; species Microcystis sp. LE19-84.1B. The sequence continues at coordinate 21,637 of NZ_JAPZSR010000271.1, forward strand.
AAAAAATGTCAGTGTCGATATGATTATTCAATCCCAACGCTGTCGCATTGTCGATGGTATTCCCCGACGGGATATCGCTTTTACTTTGCCCCAAGCTGATGCTAATTTAGCCCAAAAAATCCTTTTAGAACTATCGGAAAGTTTGGGTTTACAGGAAGTGGTGGTTAATAATGATGTGGCGAAAGTGAGCATTGTTGGTTCGGGAATGGAAGGACAACCGGGGGTAGCAGCACGCTTTTTTGAAGCTTTAGCAAAGGAGAAAATTAATATTTTAATGATTGCTACTTCTGATATAAAAATCAGTTGTGTGGTAAATCAGGAAGATGGAGTCAGGGCCCTACAAGTGGTTCACGCCGCTTTTGGATTAGCCGGACAGGGTAAAATTGAAGTACCCGCCTAAATGAAATTACAAGTTCTATGATGGGGGTAAGAGTTGTTTAATTGCTGGCAACTTAACCCCCAAAAACCCTATAATAAAGTTAACCCTCATCACCCCGATTTTATCTATGGAACCGATAACAGTGGCGACAATTGTTGCTTTGGTATTTCAGACTACTGTAGAAAAATTTACCGAAGCTGCTCTAGAAAAAATGGCTCAACTGGAGTTGAGGGGGAAAAGGTATAATAGAGATACAGAGTTGGAGGTAAGACCATGGACTGGCACCTTGACCGTTTGCTTAAACTACCGGACATGACTGTCGTTAAAGTTCAAGAAATAGAAGGCTTAATAT